>NZ_LIST01000008.1:0-139129 GCF_001280455.1 Halorubrum tropicale | reverse complement strand
ATGTGACAAGAGAGCCGGTTTGTGTCTCGACTGCATACTCACTCGAGATTGACTGCTGGGAAGATCCGATCCCCTCTCGTGCTGATGGAAAATCGTCACAAGGGATTCTTCAGGACTTTGCGACCTTGTTCGACTGGGGATAGTGTGGACACTGTTCTGTGACCACTCAGTCGGTGACTCGCTCGCGAGTCACAGCGATGAGCAGCCACAAGAACAGCCATGCGAACAGAAACACGACGAGGAGCCCRGTTGGAGACAGGGCTCCAAGCGGACTCATGACATCGGCTAACACAGGGAGTGAGAGGAGAAAAATAATGCCGGCCCCTACGCTCCCACCGAGGCACTCAAGGAGTGGCCAGACTGCGGTGTCACCCGTCTCAATGCCGCGATCTGGGTGGTGGTGCGACTCTGCGCCCGCATAGCTTGGTGTGGTCATACATACCACCTATCGAAACCTACATATTTGATCGTTATAAATCTGTCCCCGAAAGACTCAGAGAGTGAACAGGCTTCTTAGGCTGATTTCGGTACTGAATGAGCCGTTCCGCTCTACAACTGGCGATGTGACGAAATCGATAGACAGGCCAGGGTTGACATCGACATGATGTGGGCTCTGGATTCGCTTGTCCGCGACGGCTCCTTTCTTATGTAACATTTACCGTTCCTTGTTCCCGGATTTCTACATAAGGAATTGGTTTACAATGTCGATTGAACGAAACCGAAAAACGCCCGTTGCGGGTTTGTCGTGCTACCGAGTGGGAGAATTGGCACAATAATCACGACCGATACCATAACAAGTGTGAGCAATAGAGAGAACAATTATAATGGATACACGTTAGCTGTTGGAATATGAGCGCGTCACAGGGTGAAACCGATCTCTCGGAGGACGAACGTGCGGGTCTTGAACTGATCCGCGAGACGGGTGGGATTCACCAGAGCGATTTTTGGAAAGAGCTGGGCGTCTCTTCACGAAAAGGAAGCCGACTAGTCGAAGGGCTTGAGAGTGCCGAGCTGATTCAGCGTGAGGAAACGGTGTACGGAGGCCAACGGACCTACTATCTCGAACCAACAGCATCTGATCGTGACTTTTCACTACTGATGGCGGGTGATATACTCTCGCCATTTATTGGTGAAGAAGAGGTCGATCCGCAGGCAGACGCCTTCTCCCAATGGCTGATGAACCTCACATACGAGGAAGAGTGACTCTGCTCTCGAGGGCTTCTGACAGCTCTTAGTCACCAACTCTCATACTTTTGTATTGGAATCTCTCGCATAGGGAGTTCGCTGATTACACCGATAATCAACACACGAGGTCGTTGTTTAACCAACGTAGATCGGGGGATGGTCCAGTATGTTGGTTAATGTCGCTCACTCTCATGGAGAACTGCTGAAAAGACCTATCGCCAATGGAGTCTGTTATTTCACTTGAAGCAGTGGTGTGTTGGTTCAATACTGCCCCTCCACCGTTTCCGAAGCTTTCGTTGACGAGCAATCGTGGGAACCCACATACCACCATGTCTGAAGCTATTCACTAGAGAACAAGGGACTACTGTTGTGTTGAAATCCGATTTTCCAGACATTCTCGTCCGAAACAGTCGGTCGACGAGGGCTGCGAACCGAACGCTAACCGTGAAACTATGATTTATAACCTATTCGTCAGTAATTTCGAGTATGAATAGCCAACTCAAGTGGGGTATTGGAACTCTTATTCTTGGCGGAGTCGGTCTTGTTCTTCTCGGATTTACTGGTGTATTTCAGAACCTGTTCGGGCCAGATATCCAAAACAGACCGGTCAACTTAGTCGCAGTTGGAGGATGTCTTCTGCTCATCGCGTCTGGAGTCGCAACTATCGTCCAAACTCGCCGTCCTAATTAATACAGTCTCTTTAGAGTGTAAAAATCCCAACTGCTGAGGATTTCAACAACGGCTTGAAGACCAATTCCGAGTTCTTCAAACCGGCGTCAGATTATCCAGTAGTATGGACACAGACGACTCTCACAGCGACGTCGTTCCTGGGAGTGATGAGGAACCCGACACGCCGGATGTTGGTGGCTACGACTTTCGCGGAGAATTTGATTTTGACGAGATGCTCGACGCGTATGGGACAACGGGGTTCCAGGCGACGCAGCTCGCAGAGGCAATCGACATCGCCGAACGCATGCAGGAGGCGGACGCTACTGTCTACCTCACGTTCACGTCAAACATCATCTCGTCGGGGCTGCGCGAGACCGTCGCGTATCTCGTTCGAGAGGGGTATGTTGACGTAGTTATTACGACGTCTGGATCGCTGACCGAGGACGTGATCAAGACGGCAAAGCCATTCAAAATGGGAAAGTGGGACGCAGACGAGGCATCACTCCGTGAGCGCGGGATCAATCGGCTCGGGAATCTCTTCGTTCCTTCTGACCGGTATGTGTGGTTGGAAGAGTATCTGTATGATTTCTTTGAGGACTTTTTCGCAGAGGAGAAAGTGAGAACACCGACATCGTTCGCACGCGAGTTAGGTGAAACTCTGGAGGATGAGGATTCGGTTCTGAAGCAGGCGGCAGACAACGACGTACCGGTGTACTGTCCAGCGTTGACGGACTCCGAGGTTGGGAACTTCCTTTATTATTACCGTCAGGGGTACGACTCAGAAGTGGGTATTGAGATATTGGACGACTATGACTCACTGATTGAGGATGGGCTGCTGGCGGACGCGACGGGGCTCATCGCGGTGGGTGGTGGAGTACCGAAACACCATGCAATCATGACGAACCTTTTCCGGGGAGGAGCGGATTACGTGGTGTATATTTCAACGGGGATGGAGGGTGATGGGTCATTATCGGGAGCACCGCCGAACGAGGCAGTTTCTTGGGGGAAGATTAAAGAAAATCAGACGAACTACACACAAGTGGAAGCAGAGGCAACACTTGTCTTCCCACTGCTTGTGGCGAAAGCATTCAAACAATAACCTCTCAAACGCCCGTTTCGGGTCTGCTATGCTCTCGAGTGGCTGTAATAATCACGAGCAAATCCCTGCTAAACTCAGAGTCGGCCAAAACGGTTAACACACATTGAGATAGGACTCAATATCCTCAATTGGGTGCGCATCTCGGATGAACTGTTTGTAGTTCTTAAACTTGGGTGAACTCTATTCGACTCAGAGAGACGTTCAAATCGATGGTTGTGGCTTGACGAGGCATCCGATCTGTATCAGACGAACGCCACCACGGTTGAAGTTACGAGTGTGGTGCCAACACCGTCATAAGTTTCAGATGAACTTCAGTGAGATGGGTGCTCACATGTACTTTCCATCAGGGAAAAGAATAACTACCGTAGGATAAGTAGATAAATCAACATAACGCTGTGAGACTACTAGCACGGTTACACGCGCGGTCTGGTGCCGCATACGACAACGCGTATCATCACAAGCTCCGAGGTCGGATCTGGCGAGCGTTACAAGACACGGAGTACGAACAGTATCATGACGAAAACCGCCCACCAGGATTCAATTACAGTAACCCCTTCCCGCCGGGAGATATGCAGGAAGGGGACGAGCGAACTCTGCTAATTTCGGCCCCCCAAGAGCAACTACTGGCCGATGTTGCAGAAGACCTGACCGCCGATCGCGAGCTCAATATCGGCCAGATGCCGTTCCATATCGACGAACTCACGTCACTGTCACCGGATGTCGGCGAACCAGGGAGCAGCGGAACGATCGAGACTGGCACTGGACTCCTCGTGCGCATCCCACCATGGCGTTGTGACGATTATGGAATTGAGAACCCCGGCGAAGAGGCGGTGTATTGGCAGCCAGAACACACAATCAAGCCACTGCGCGAGCAGGTCGAAGCGAATCTCGACCAGAAACACGATCTGTTCAGCCCGGAATACCTTCCCGGCCCAAGCGACACTGAGGGCGATCTCTTCGAGGGATACGAGCTACTGAAGACGTTCGCCGTCCCGCTCCAGGTAACCGCAGATCAGGAGCTAACCTTCGTGCTCTCGAAGTGGCAGTTCAATTACACTGTCCGAGACGATGACCATCGACGCCACCTCAACCTCGCGTTGGACTGCGGGCTTGGGGAACGAAACGCGCTGGGATTGGGCTTCTGTAACTTGGTCGAGAAACGTGACCCGTACGGCGACCCCGCGGCGGAGGTCCACGGATGAGCCTGCTTCCGGACCCATCGACGTTTGAGGAGCGTTACAGCGACGACGAGAAGTTGGCGAGCGAGCTTCCGGATCGACCGATCACCTCTCTACGCGATCTCCAGTACGTCTACGGCCGCCTGTACACGCTTGCGACCACCGGCGGCGGTGAGTACGCGGCCTATCTGACACCGGAGAAATCCACGGATCTGTTCGGCGAGCCGGAGAGCCTGCTCTACCTCCGCATCGATCTGAGCGGCGACGAACCGCGCCTCGACCCCGGCCAACCGGTTGGCGTCGAGAGATACGGCGAGGAGAAAGTCGAAGCAGTTGCCCATTCTTGGTTCAACGCTGCCGCAGGGTTCGATCACAGCGTCACCCATCGGACAGGCAAGAACAAAGAGCCGGAGAAGGTCGCAGAGTATCTCCATGAGCGACTCACCGCGTGGGCGGCCGACGACGTGATCCAAGAGGCCGCTGCCGACCACGAGGATGAGTGGATCGTCGACGCACTCGCTGTACTCGGCGAGAGTGAGGGGCTGAGAGAACGCATCGAAGCGGCCGTCGACGAACAGCTCGACGGCAAGACCACAGCACTCACGACTGTCGCAGTCAAACTCGAGCCTGACGGCGAATCTCTCCTCCCGGGCGAGGCGAGTTCCGTGTTCAACGAAGCGATGCGAGCGCGCAAGCGATCGAAGCTCGTCTCGAAGGGAGAGGCCACGGACTCCATCGGTGAGGCAACCGATCTCGTGACCGGCAATCGAGGCCCCACTGTCGGGACAGCTGAGGATCCGCTGAACTACTTCCTCGGCAAGCAACTCGAGAAGTTCCCCGGGTTCGATCCAGACGAGGCGTGGCGGACGCACCCAGTCTCGGAAGATGTCGCAGTGACGCTGATGAACGCGAGTACGTTCGTCGACGCCTGTGACTACTACACGATGGGAGCGAACGTCTACTATCTCCCGTACTTCTTCGGACGGCTCGGTCCGGCAGGCGCGAGGGACCTCTACGGACTCCTCTACGACCTAGTACAAGCCGGAGAGATGAGCCCGCTAGAGAGCGCCTACCGAAGCTACCAGGACACCCCGCGACTGCAGGAAGTGGGAGAACGCTTCCGGTTCTACGTCGCCGCGGTGATGGAACACCAGACGAAGCGCTTTGACGTGTTCGGCGACAGCATGGACGGGACGCTATTCTCGCCCGTCGAGCTCACTAGAGCTCACCAGCGGGTGCTCCAGTCGTGGCTGTACGACGCGGAGGGTGACGCCGACCACCCTGACCAGGGGCTTCGAGCCGCGTTCCCGACACCGGACAACTGGGACATCTTCGTTCCGGAGGAGTCGGCATTGCTGAGCACCCTCGCAACCGGCTGGTACTTCGAACAGACGTTCGCGCCGGCCGATGACGACGACGCCAGCGCCGACGACTACCGGATCCGTGCGCTCGTGGCTGTGCTCTCGGGCGAACCGCTCGATGTCGAGCCGGTGCTCACAGAGTACGTGGAACGACTGCTCGAGGACGAGGGAGAGGAGTTCCCGAGCTTCCGTGTCTCGGCACAGTACGCACAGCTCTGTGCGCTCGCCGAAGCGGGGCTTCTCACCGGACGCGACGCATACGAACCGGTCGCAGAGCCGCCGCAGTTGACACACGACTATTCGACACACGATATGCAACAGGACACACCAGCCCGAGCTGACGGCGGGAACGTCGCCGCGGCTCGGGAGACGAAGCTCGAACAGTTCCTAGAACAGACGCCGGCGCTCGCAGAGGATCAGCCGGAACGGCGTGGCAGTTTCCTCCTCGGTGCACTGGTCGGTCAAGTAACCGGGTACCAGCAAGTCAGTGAGGGGCGCTCGACGACGCTAATCGACCAGTACCCGATCAAGGCCGTCACAGAGTCGAAGCTGAAGCGCCTTGCCAGCGACGTGCTCGACAAGAACATCGTCTATTCCCGGGAGAACAATATGGCAGGGACGATGTACAGCGAGGTTGTCGATCGACTGGTAACGACGCTCCCCCAGATCGATATCGACGGCGACTGGGAACTCGACACAACGGATCTTCGATTCTACTACTCGCTCGGAGTTGCCTATGGGATGAACAACTGGGCGAGCAGCGACGACGAACAGGCCGGTGACCAGCCCGCAGCCGAGGAGGAAGAAGCATGACCGACGACACATACGCCGACGACAGCTACGAACCAGTAACGAACCGATCAGAGATTGTCTTCTGCTACGACGCCGTCGACGCCAACCCGAACGGAAACCCCCTGAGCGGGGCGAACCGGCCGCGAATCGATCCCGAGACCCAGCAGGCGATCGTGACGGACGTCCGGCTGAAGCGCTACCTCCGTGACCAACTCGACGACGACGGCCACGGCGTCTACGTACGGAACGTGAAAAACGAGGCGGGCAAGCAATCCTCGCGTGAAGACCTGCTCGCCGACCGGATGCGTGAGCTAGACCCAGACGACTGGGACCTTGGCAATCTCGCCGACGAGGAGGCGGCCGACCTCCGTGAGGAAGTGTTCGGAACGTTCCTCGACGCCAGCGCCGACGTGCGCTACTTCGGCGCGACGATGAGCGTCGACATGAAGGGGAACTACGAGGGATTCGAGGACTACCTTCCGGACCACTTCACCGGCCCCGTCCAGTTCTCGCCCGCGAAGACACTTCACCCCGTAACTGAGAACGAAGAGTACAACAGCCTCACCAGCGTCATCGCGACGGGCGAGGGGAAAGAGCAGGGTGGATTCGATCTCGACGACCACCGTATTCAGTACGGCTTCATCGCGTTTCACGGACTGGTCGATGAGCATGGCGCCGCTGACACGAAACTCTCTGAGGCGGACGTCGAACGTCTCGACACCCTCCTATGGCGCGCGATCAAGAACCAGACCATCAGTCGGAGCAAGGTTGGCCAAGAGCCACGACTCTACCTCCGTGTGGAGTACGAGGACGAGAGCTTCCACCTCGGCGGGCTCACTCGCGATCTCGACATCGACGAAGAGCGCTCGGCCCCTGTGGACGAACTCCGAAACGTCCGAGAGTTCACGCTCGATGGGACTGAGCTCGTCTCCCGGTTGGGCCGCCATGCCGACCGTATCGCCCGCGTTCGTGTCGTCGCCAGCGACGTGCTCGACGTGACCGTCGGCGATGAGGTCTACACTGCGGGCGACAAGCCTAGCGAGCATGGCTTCTATGACGTGCTCCGCGAGGCTGTCGGCGACGCGGTCGAGGTCGTCGAAGTCTACGACGAGGCTGCCGCGACGATGCCCAAGTGATGGCCCAAGAGTCACTTGAGAGCTGGACCGACGAGGGCGACGGGCTCCCAGAGACGTGTCTCTCGTTCGAACTCCACGGAGAGTGGGGCCACTTTCGACGGGTTGAGGGAAACATCGTCAAACAGACGTACCGGATCATTCCCCGGACGACCGTCGCCGGCCTCATCGCCGCGATGCTCGGACTGGACCGAGACAGCTACTACGGGGCGTTCAGCCAGAACGTATCGGCTGTCGCGGTGGAGCCGATCGACGAGCTCCGAGCGATTAATATGCCGATGAACACGCTCTCGACGGCCAAAGAGCACATGACGACGATGCCCAGCCGCGGGCATGCACGGATCTCGATGCCGGACCCGTCGGAACTCCGCCAGCAACACAACTACGAGATGCTGGTCGAACCGGCCTACCGTGTCGACCTTCAGCTCGCGAACGACGATCTCCGAGGCCGACTGCAGGACCGACTCCGCGATGGGACGTCCTACTACCCGCCGAGTCTCGGCCTCTCGGAGCATCTTGCAGAGGTCACGTATCTCGGCGAGTTCGAGGTAACGCCACACGAGCGCGAGACTACCAATGTCGATTCGGCGGTACTCGAAGCCGTCGATAGCGTCGAACTTACCCCTGAAACGGAGGTCAAAGTCGAACGGTCACCGGCGTTTATGACGGCCGACGAAGGTGGTCGGACGACGACAGCGTTCCAGTCGATTGCGTACGCAACTGGAGCGGAGCCACTCCGAGTACATGATGTCAAGACCCACGGGGTCGACGGTCGACGGGTGATGTTCTCGTGAGCCGCGAGGGGGCGTAGTCATGGTCGATTTCACCGACCGACCGTCACACATCGGACCAGACGGGGAACAGATCCCACTCGAAGAACATCTCGACGACGTCCGCGAGCGGGCCGGATGGCTCGTCCCCGACGACGCCGAGACGCCGGAGGGGAACTCACTCTCCGAGTTGGCAGAGGTGGTGACACGAGTCCACGATTTCGGAAAGTTGACCGCGTGGTTCCGCGAGCATCTCCTTTCGGACGACGCACAGCCAGCTGGACCGAAACACCACGCCCCGATATCGGCGCTACTCGCCCACTACGCGTTAGAGGCACGCGGCTTCGACGGCACCGATCAGCTCGTCGGCTTTCTGGCCGTCGCGAGACACCACGGACGCCTCCCCGATACCGCCGACTACGTACACCGGGCGAGCGTCGAGCAGTCCGGGCGGATACAGACACTCTACCGGTCCGACGCGCTCGAACAGGCAGCACACATCGACGAGACGGTTCCTGAACTCGCTGAGGCACTCGTCGACCAAGCGACGGGCGGTGCTGGAGACTGGGAAACGTTCCACGAACGGCTCGCCGATTCCGATGCAGCCATTGAGCTCCCGTGGGTCGCGGAAGCCGTTTGTAGCGGCCGGCGGCTTCGCCCCGCACCGGAGAAACTTCCTCCTGGCTTCTACGAGTCAGTTCTACAGGTCTGGAGTGCGCTCGTTTTCGCCGACAAGGCGAGCGCGACGCACCTATCGACCGGAATCGAAATCGGCCGGGAGGCCTACCGGTCGCCGACCCCTAGGCGGCTAGAAATCGACGCGTACATCGACGAACTCCAGACTGGGAATGCTGAGACAGAGCTGGACCCGCGCACGGAACAGATGAACGAGCGGCGCGAGGACGCTCGACAGGAGGTTCACGCTTGCGCCGAAGAGTTCGTCGACGACACTCGGAACGTCGCGACGCTGACGCTCCCGACAGGCATGGGGAAGACACTCACGGGGCTGGACGCCGCCTTAACAGTGCTCGGGAGGAGTGAGATGGCGTCGAACCCAAACGAGGGGCGCCTCGTCTATGCACTGCCATACACGTCCATTATCGATCAGGTGGCTGAACAGAGCCGCGAACTGTTCGGGACCGGTGAGAGAGGCGAACAGCTCACCGTCGACCACCACCTTGCGGATACCCTCGTCTCGCCCCCGGACGAGCCCGAATCAGTTGCCGACGACGCCGTCGAGAACGTCGCCGCCCTCCTCGGCGAGAGCTGGCGGTCGGGGATGGTCGTGACGACGTTCGTCCAGCTGTTCGAGAGTCTGGCCGGGCCGACAAACGCCCGCTCGATGAAGCTCCCCTCGCTGTACGGGAGCGTGGTAGTTCTTGACGAACCGCAGGCGCTGCCGCTCGAGTGGTGGCCGCTTGTAGACCGGCTGGTCGAAATGTTGACCGAGGAGTACGGTGCGTCGGTGATCGCCATGACGGCCACTCAGCCCGAACTCCTGTCTGCGGGCGACCGAGAGCCGTTCTCCCTTATCGCGGATCCTGATCCATACTACGACGAGCTGGACCGGCTTGACTTCGTGCTTCACCCGTCCGCGATCGCGATGCTTCCCGGGCAGGACAGTGAAGAGAGCGACACGATCGACGACGACGCGGAGTCAGCAGCACTCTCCTACGACCGAGCCGGCGACCTCGTCGCGACCCGGGCCGACGACCGTAAATCGGTGTTGGCGATCTGCAACACAATCGACAGCGCACGCGAGCTCGCCGAGTCGGTGGACGACAGAACGGCACCGCTGGACGTCAACGAGGTGTACGACGAACTGCTCACCGCCGCGGATCGATCAACCAAATCGATACGCTCCGAGCGGACGCTTGCCGATGCAGTCCGTCGACGACGACCGGGGCAGCCGCTGTTGGTTCACCTCACGACACGCCACCGTCCGTGTGACCGACGTCACCTCATCGACGTGGCGTCCGACCTCGCAGAAGCGGGTGAATCAGTGCTGTTCGTCTCCACCCAGCTGGTCGAGGCGGGCGTCGACGTGAGCTTCGACGAGGTTATCCGTGATTTCGCACCGATGGACAGCCTCGTACAGGCTGCGGGTCGATGTAACCGGTCATACGACCGCAACCGTGGGCGCGTAACGGTCTGGCAGCTCGCGCCGCCGCCGAACCGCGAGACAACGCCCGCTAGCGCGGTCTACGGTCGAGGAGAGAGTCTCACCAAATTGACTGGCCAAGCGCTGGCAACGGTCTACGACGGTGACCCGATGTCCGAGCCAGACGTTACTCGAAACGCCGTCGAACACTACTTCGACCTGCTCGATGGGCGTGACGTCGGTACCGACGAGTATGTGGAGTATCTTGAGCGGGCAGAAGCCGAACAGCTCGGGCGACTCTCGCTCATCGACGAGCGGCCCGCCGTCGACGTGATCGTGACGAGAACGGCCGATGAGCGTGAGACCGTCGAAGAGATCCGGCGAGCGTTCGGCGAGTACCGGTGGGACGACTTGGACGACCTCGTCGAGTCGACCGGGGACTGGCAGGTCTCCGTTCCCGTCTACCCCGGCGACGACGACACGATGGAGAAGCTTGCTACATGCGAGCCGCTGTTCCCCGACACCGACCGGCTGGTGCTTGACGGGCGCCCGGGTCGGCATGGCGGCTACTTCGACGCCACCGATGGCGTCGTCATCCCTGACACGAGCGTGGAGGCACGTCTACTGTGAGCGATCCCGTCTCTCGGCTAGTGGCCACGGCACAGGGTGATGCCGTCGACAACCCGTTTCGCGTCACTGGCGTGATGATGCAGTACTACCACGTCTGTGAACGCGAGCTCTGGTTCGAGAGCCGGAACGTGGAAATCGACCGGGAGAACACAAGCGTTGCCCGAGGGACTCGCGTCGATGAGTCCTCCTACGGCGAACGTTCTCAGGAGAACCTTCGACTCGGAATGATCGCTCTCGACCTACTTGAAGACGGTCGGGTGGTGGAGGTGAAACCCTCATCGACGTTGACGGAGCCAGCGCGAATGCAGCTCTCGTACTACCTCTGGTACCTCGATCGGGTATTAGGCGTCGAACGTGAGGGGGTGTTGGCACACCCGACTGAGCGTCGACGGGAGGCCGTTTCCCTCGACGACGACCGATGCGACAAAGTCGAATCGGCAATCCGAGGGATTCACGCGATCGTGACCGCGGACAGTCCGCCGGAAGCCACTGAGAAACCGTACTGCGAGTCGTGTGCCTATCACGACTTCTGTTGGGTCTGATAATGGATAAGAACTACCACATCTTTTCGGACGGCCGCATCGAACGGAGCGAGGATACAGTTCGGCTGGAGACCGATGATGGCGAGAAAAAACATATCCCGGTCGAACACGCTGAGGCGATATATCTACACGGACAGATCGACTACAACACGCGGCTGATGTCGTTTCTCAATGAACACGGTGTTGCTGTCCATGTCTTCGGATGGAACGATCGCTACGCGGGGTCACTGATGCCCGAACGCGGGCAGACAAGTGGTCGAACCGTCGTCGAACAGGTCCGGGCGTACGACGATCCCGAACAGCGGCAGTCTCTCGCTGCCTCGTTCGTCCGTGGGAGTATCCACAACATGCGAACGAACGTCACGTACTACGACAGTCGAGAGTACGAGCTCGGGGGCGTAATCGAGGAGTTGGACAACGCGACTGCGCGTATCGACGACGCTGGCGATATCTCCGAACTCATGGGTGTGGAAGCGACGGCCCGGAGAGCGTACTACCAGACGTTTGAGGCGGTTCTTCCCGACTCGTTCACGTTCGACGGCCGAGAGTACAATCCACCACCGAATCCGGTGAACGCGCTCATTTCGTTCGGGAACAGTATGGTGTACGCAAACTGTGTCTCCGCAATCCGTGCTACCGCACTTGACCCGACCATCAGCTATCTCCACGAGCCGGGAGAACGGCGCTACTCCCTTTCGCTGGATATTGCCGACATTTTCAAACCAGTGCTAACGGATCGGCTGCTGTTCAGACTAGTCAACCGTAAGCAGATCAGCCGAGACGATTTCCGAGACGAGGTTGGCTCCTGTCTACTTAACGAGGAAGGCCGAACGACGTTTCTGAAGGAGTTTGAGGAGACACTCGAGCGAACAGTCGAGCACCCGACGCTGAACCGGAAGGTGAGTTATCAGTATTTGCTTCGCTTGGAGGTATACAAGCTCAAAAAGCACTTGTTAACCGGCGAATCCTATGATTCGTTCAAGCGGTGGTGGTAGATGTACGTCATCGTCGTCTACGACATGGAGGCTGACAGGACCCATCTGATGCTGAAGCTCTGTCGCCGATATCTTGTTCACGTCCAGAACTCAGTACTGGAAGGGGAAATCTCGGAGGGAGATCTAGCGACACTGAAGGGGGAGATTGAAGATCTCCTTCAGGAGGGAGAATCAGTCATGGTCTACGAACTCTCTTCGGACCGGCTATTGAACCGTACCGTGTACGGGGACGACCCGACCGAAGATAGTCGGTTCCTCTAGCTGATGTCGACCCCCAGGGGGTTTGGGGGGGATTGCGGGTCGACGGAAATGATGAAGTGTATTCCACTGGTAGAGGTGATGTGGTGGACAAAATCACCATGGTTTCAGACGTACCCTCGTGGGGTTGAAGCGAGCCGCGCGATCGCGTCGCCGACCCCGTCACCGTGTTTCAGACGTACCCTCGTGGGGTTGAAGCCCAGCGCGAGTAGCTGTCCGGGCTATTTTCGGACTGGGTTTCAGACGTACCCTCGTGGGGTTGAAGCTCGGCGATCTCTTTGGAGGTCGCCGGGAGGTAGCTGTTTCAGACGTACCCTCGTGGGGTTGAAGCGTCTTGCCCCCGAGGCTACGGATGAACCCCGGGAGCGTTTCAGACGTACCCTCGTGGGGTTGAAGCCGCATGAACTCAAACAGCACCTCCGACCGGTCAGTGGTTTCAGACGTACCCTCGTGGGGTTGAAGCGCTGCCTGGAGGTCCGACTTACGCGTGTGAATCGGCGTTTCAGACGTACCCTCGTGGGGTTGAAGCTCCTGGGACGGCAACGCAGCCAACTTCGAGATACAGGTTTCAGACGTACCCTCGTGGGGTTGAAGCGCGTACACCCGGTGAGCGTCGGCCCCGGTCGCGTTGTTTCAGACGTACCCTCGTGGGGTTGAAGCGACGACGCCCCGGAGTGGGCGAAGGAACTGCGGGAGTTTCAGACGTACCCTCGTGGGGTTGAAGCCTCGACGAGACCGACAGCGAGCCCGACGAGTGACGTGTTTCAGACGTACCCTCGTGGGGTTGAAGCTACGAGATCGCGTCGGCGAACGTCGAACCGGTCCATGTTTCAGACGTACCCTCGTGGGGTTGAAGCGTCGACAAGAAGACGGGCGACGTCGCCGAGGACGCGTTTCAGACGTACCCTCGTGGGGTTGAAGCTACCAGGAGGTCCAGGACACGGCGATGATGCTCGAGGTTTCAGACGTACCCTCGTGGGGTTGAAGCTCCTGGGACGGCAACGCAGCCAACTTCGAGATACAGGTTTCAGACGTACCCTCGTGGGGTTGAAGCGCGCTCTGCGCTGGCCCCTGCCGCGCCGGTCGCCCGGTTTCAGACGTACCCTCGTGGGGTTGAAGCGAATCCGGCGTCGAGACTGACGACCCGCAGGTCGCCGTTTCAGACGTACCCTCGTGGGGTTGAAGCGGGCGGATCGATTATCCCTACGTACAGGTGCTGCCGTTTCAGACGTACCCTCGTGGGGTTGAAGCGGAGAGATGATGGATCTCTTGACTACCAAGCGGCAAGTTTCAGACGTACCCTCGTGGGGTTGAAGCGTCGGGGACCACGATCGGCGTCGGCACGCTCGACAAGTTTCAGACGTACCCTCGTGGGGTTGAAGCACCTGTAGTTCGATCTCACCGTCGCTCATGTTATAGGTTTCAGACGTACCCTCGTGGGGTTGAAGCGAGCAGTACTTCGGATCTTCACCAGATCGGTCGTAGTTTCAGACGTACCCTCGTGGGGTTGAAGCCCCGCGCCGCCGAGGACGTCGCCAGCGCCGGAGCCGGTTTCAGACGTACCCTCGTGGGGTTGAAGCACCGACAACGGCGGCGCAGACTCGTTCGAGGTAGAGGTTTCAGACGTACCCTCGTGGGGTTGAAGCTCTGTCGGGTACTGGTAGCCGACCGCGCTGTCGGTCGGTTTCAGACGTACCCTCGTGGGGTTGAAGCGCCCGCACGCCGTCGCGAGTCGTCCACGGGTCGTCGTTTCAGACGTACCCTCGTGGGGTTGAAGCCCCGACCTCGAGCCGATACCGCTCGCCGTCGCGGAGGTTTCAGACGTACCCTCGTGGGGTTGAAGCCTCTATCGAGGCCCACAGACCGGTTTGCGATCAGACGTTTCAGACGTACCCTCGTGGGGTTGAAGCGAGATCCAGAGTATCGACGAGACGGCATCGGAGGTCTCGTTTCAGACGTACCCTCGTGGGGTTGAAGCGAGTCGGCACCAACCTGTACGCCGTACGTCGAGGTTTCAGACGTACCCTCGTGGGGTTGAAGCTCTGGGAGCTTTTCGGCGAGCTCGTCGAGCCCGACGTGTTTCAGACGTACCCTCGTGGGGTTGAAGCTTCTCGTTGCCCGTAGTCCGCTGCTCGAGGTGGAGGTTTCAGACGTACCCTCGTGGGGTTGAAGCCTCGATGCGGGCGCCGGAAGCGACCAGTTCCAGCTCGTTTCAGACGTACCCTCGTGGGGTTGAAGCGGCCTCCCACTGCGGCTCGCCGAGCTCATCGACAAGGGTTTCAGACGTACCCTCGTGGGGTTGAAGCGGATCATCGACACGGGACTTTATCACCCGCCTCCGCGTTTCAGACGTACCCTCGTGGGGTTGAAGCGGCTAGAGTCTCGACATCGTGGAGGAGCGGCTCACCGTTTCAGACGTACCCTCGTGGGGTTGAAGCATGCCACACGTCGCCGTCGGCGTGATGGCGGTGAAGGGTTTCAGACGTACCCTCGTGGGGTTGAAGCGCCCGGCGCGGGGTGTCACGGCGACGAGCCGCGCGGGTTTCAGACGTACCCTCGTGGGGTTGAAGCTCGGGGCGTACTGGCGCGCTCAGGGGACGCGCCGTTTCAGACGTACCCTCGTGGGGTTGAAGCGTCGAGTGGGCCGAGGAGAAGGACGAGCAGTACGAGTTTCAGACGTACCCTCGTGGGGTTGAAGCGGCATACAGCGTCGTTGCGCCTGTCGCGGTTTAGTCGGTTTCAGACGTACCCTCGTGGGGTTGAAGCACCACCTCTGGTGCCGGGTTCGATAACGAGATCGCGGTTTCAGACGTACCCTCGTGGGGTTGAAGCTCTCCGACCGGATGGCGAGTCCGGCGAGTACGATCGTTTCAGACGTACCCTCGTGGGGTTGAAGCCACAAGAAGATAGAACACCGCCGGGCGGCCGGCGACGTTTCAGACGTACCCTCGTGGGGTTGAAGCGAGGTACACGTCGTCGGCGTCGTATTCGTCGCCGGGTTTCAGACGTACCCTCGTGGGGTTGAAGCGACGTGTTCGTCGCCGACCGACAAGCGACCATCCGGTTTCAGACGTACCCTCGTGGGGTTGAAGCGAGAGTAACGCATAGCGGCGTGTCGTGTCGCCCGTCGTTTCAGACGTACCCTCGTGGGGTTGAAGCTACCTCTTCAGGTCGGAGTTTGCGGTCATTGACCATGTTTCAGACGTACCCTCGTGGGGTTGAAGCTTCGAGGATGGTTTCGAGAGTGGCGACCTGTCGGCGGTTTCAGACGTACCCTCGTGGGGTTGAAGCTAATGGGTTCGATAGTGGCAACACTATTTCGCAATTGTTTCAGACGTACCCTCGTGGGGTTGAAGCTCCGAAGTGGTCGACGTTACCACATTGACAATAGGTTTCAGACGTACCCTCGTGGGGTTGAAGCGGGATGTGTCTTTGCCGACTCAAGTTTGATACCGGTTTCAGACGTACCCTCGTGGGGTTGAAGCGCGCGGACGATCGCCGTTTCCCGCGCCTGTTCAGGTTTCAGACGTACCCTCGTGGGGTTGAAGCCGCCCACTCGACAAGTTCAGACGGCTCAAAGTAGCCCGTTTCAGACGTACCCTCGTGGGGTTGAAGCTCGAAGCTGACCTCGCCCGGTACTTTCCCGATCTGCTGTTTCAGACGTACCCTCGTGGGGTTGAAGCTCATAATGCTCGGTACACCACTTACACAAGTCAAGTTTCAGACGTACCCTCGTGGGGTTGAAGCCCCGGCGCGTTCACTTCGACTCTGTGCGTAGCCTTGTTTCAGACGTACCCTCGTGGGGTTGAAGCATTTCTCGGGGCAGTTGGGTAGGTGACTCGGCAGCGTTTCAGACGTACCCTCGTGGGGTTGAAGCGTGGTCCTCCTGCTGTCGTTCGGCATGGCCAACGACGTTTCAGACGTACCCTCGTGGGGTTGAAGCGGCGCGAGCACGCAGGATATCATCGCCCGACTGCGTGTTTCAGACGTACCCTCGTGGGGTTGAAGCGGCCGGCGGACGCGCGTTTGGTGCCACTGGGAACGATGTTTCAGACGTACCCTCGTGGGGTTGAAGCTCGCGGCTCGCAGCGTCGATGTCGGCTACTGTCTCGTTTCAGACGTACCCTCGTGGGGTTGAAGCGTCGCTCAGCTCGACATTGAGGTGCCGCTCCCGTTGTTTCAGACGTACCCTCGTGGGGTTGAAGCGGATCATCGACACGGGACTTTATCACCCGCCTCCGCCGTTTCAGACGTACCCTCGTGGGGTTGAAGCCCCTCGCCGAGCGGGCTGACAGCGACGGCGCAGGAGTTTCAGACGTACCCTCGTGGGGTTGAAGCGGCGTCAGCCTCGCCGAGCTCGAGGAGCGCTACGGCGTTTCAGACGTACCCTCGTGGGGTTGAAGCGACCCCACGCGTCTCAGACCAGAGGACGTAGCGGTTTCAGACGTACCCTCGTGGGGTTGAAGCTCCATGCGGTCCGTAGAGTACCGGCTCAACGAGAGGTTTCAGACGTACCCTCGTGGGGTTGAAGCCTGGAGGGTCCGGCGCTCGGTCCGCGACAGGGTGACGTTTCAGACGTACCCTCGTGGGGTTGAAGCTCGGTGCGGTCCGCCGCCACGCTCGAGCGGAGATTGTTTCAGACGTACCCTCGTGGGGTTGAAGCACCCCCCGCTTCATCCCGCGCTTCGCGACGCGGCGGATGGTTTCAGACGTACCCTCGTGGGGTTGAAGCGAAGACGTAGCTCAAGTGAGGGTCGAAGGCTTGCCGGTTTCAGACGTACCCTCGTGGGGTTGAAGCACCGCGACCATGACCTACGAGGCGGCGGACGGGTCGGTTTCAGACGTACCCTCGTGGGGTTGAAGCGGCGTCGACGCCGACACCGACCTCGAAGCGCGCGCGTTTCAGACGTACCCTCGTGGGGTTGAAGCTCTAGCTTTGTCCGTCGCGTCCGCCGGGAGACGGGGTTTCAGACGTACCCTCGTGGGGTTGAAGCACGCCCTCGCCCGCACTGTGTTGGTTAAGCTCGTTTCAGACGTACCCTCGTGGGGTTGAAGCATCAACTCCGATCGTATGCTGTCGTGACTGGACCGAGTTTCAGACGTACCCTCGTGGGGTTGAAGCAGGGCGAGGGCATCCTCGCGAACAACGCCGCCGGTTTCAGACGTACCCTCGTGGGGTTGAAGCGAGATCCAGAGCATCGACGAGACGGCATCAGAGGTCGTTTCAGACGTACCCTCGTGGGGTTGAAGCAAAGCTGGTCGGTACCTTCCGACCGACCTTGAGGTGTTTCAGACGTACCCTCGTGGGGTTGAAGCGTGCCTGTCGGATCCAAAACCCTCCAGATCCTGATGGTTTCAGACGTACCCTCGTGGGGTTGAAGCCCGTCAGTGATGGTGTCGCGCCGCTGCTCGGCGGCGGTTTCAGACGTACCCTCGTGGGGTTGAAGCTCGTCGAACGTCACCGCGATGCGAGCGTGACCGCTCGTTTCAGACGTACCCTCGTGGGGTTGAAGCGGCCCGGCGCCGGTCCCGCCGACTGACATAGACGGTTTCAGACGTACCCTCGTGGGGTTGAAGCACCCTGATCGCAGTCGGCGTCGGCGTAGTCATGACGCCGCGTTTCAGACGTACCCTCGTGGGGTTGAAGCGACGCGACGGAGCGGCCGAACCCTTCGAGGCGCTCGGTTTCAGACGTACCCTCGTGGGGTTGAAGCCCGGTGATCATGGAGACGAGCATCGGCGAACCGGCCGGTTTCAGACGTACCCTCGTGGGGTTGAAGCGACCAGCTCGCCAGCGACGACGGTATCGGCGCGGTTTCAGACGTACCTCGTGGCGGTGGATAGAATAATAACCTGACGACAGCACACTCACTCGGAGGTCACGTGTCTGGCAGCGGACTATACGTCAAGATAGGGGCCGCTACCCCGAAATGTAGTACTAGATTCGATTATCATGAACATCAAATTTGAATACCAGATTTAAATGCTTAGCAAATAGTGACTTGGTATGGCTGGAGTTCAAGCAGTCTTTCTCGCTATCTGCTTCCCGGTTCTTGCGATAGGACTCCACGAACTCACCCACCTCGCAGTCGCTCGGATTACCTGCCCAATTTCAATTGAGCATACCTCATTGGTCCCGCTCCGACTTCGTCTTGATTTTGAGAGAGTGCCGGCAAAAGCCACAATTCGGATGATTGCACTTGCCCCTCTATTTGTTGGCAGCGTGGCTGCTGTCATCGCTATTCAAACCGGTATTTGGCAGCAGATTAAAACCGCTGACCCATACTATCTTCACCATCTCATGATTGCGTACTGGCTCCTCTATATCGTTCCGAGTCCTGCGGATATTCGACTAGCCATTTGGCCGTCAGCAGAAGATGCCCAGCGTGTACAGGTGAATCCACAATGAGCGACCAGTCAGGTAGCACGTCAGTGATAGACGACAACCGTGCTGTCGCGCCAGTTATCGGGGTGGTTATTCTGTTTGGATTTCTGATCCTCGCGCTGTCACTGTATCAGGTAGAGATCGTTCCACAGCAGAATGCGGAGACGGAGTTCCAACACTCCGGAGAGGTCCGTAACGATCTTGTTGAGCTCAGAGCGGGTATTCTACAAGCCGGGAGCATCGACCAGCCACAGTATCAGACGGTTCAGCTGGGCACTACCTATTCAACCCGTGTATTCACGATTAATCCTCCAGCACCAGCTGGAACCATACGAACGACAGATCCGTATCCGATCACAATTTCGAACAATAGTGGTACGCCTGAAGGAACGATAACGATACCAACGCGATTTATTGAGTATCAGCCGGGGTATAACGAGCTGGATCGTTCTCCGACGTGGTATGACGCATCCGTGCTCTACCTTGATGCTCGTGACGAGGAAGGTGGAATCGCGGTGATTGAAGATCAAGCCCTCGTCGATAACGGTGAGGTACAGATTACGGCTCTCCAAAACGAGTTTCGTCGAAGCGGGATCGGCCAAGTTACTCTCGAACTCCGCCCAGCAGAGAGTGTGATTGGTGATATCCCTGAAGGTGATCTCACTGTCACAGTTCCGACGCGGTTGAGCAATGAAGAGTACTGGGACAGCACAGATATTCCAGAGAATGAGTATAGCATTACAGAGGACGCAAACGACGACGGAATCTATAATTTGACGCTTGACACAACCACTAGCAATCTGACTGTGGATACAGTCGGCGTACAGACAGTTCCTGAGGAACCGACTCAGAACGATGCTGCACGTGTTGGTGGCGGCGAAAGTGATGGAGGCACTGAAAACGGGAATGTAGACACACTACCTGAAAGTGCTGTTGCTTATGATGATACGAACGGAAATGGTGTCTATGATGCTGATGTTGATACAGCGTATGAGAGGATCAAAAACTTCGATGATACGTCTGCTAATCTTATAATCGAAAAAGATAGCGTGGAAAACGGAAATAGAATGATCAGAGCAAACAGCGTAACGATACGAAGTGGGGTCACTGTTGAGTCCACAAATAATGATCTAACGATCGAATCAAGCGGTGGAAATATAATAGCTACTGGTGCAATACTCAGATCTGGAGATGAGTTGACACTATCTACAGATGAAGAAAATGGAGATATTGACATACAAGATGCGACTCTCAGTGGTGATGAGATAGAGGCTTCCGCTAGTGAAGATGGAATTGTCCTCGTTGACGGGGCTCGTATTGAGGAGACTGATGGGGAAGAGGGAGAAATTGAGGTGGAAGAGGGGGCCATCTCTGGCACACCAGCCTACGGTGAAGTTGATGACTAGTACCCATGCGGGCTAGTCTGATAATTGTGGCCCCAATTAACGATACACGATTCCAGCAAAATCCGCTGGGGAATTGACTGTACAATTCCTCTCTTACCGCATTGAGGTGTCTCAAAAGACAAGTTCACAGCTAATCTCAATTGTGTCGAGAAGGTACTGGTAAAAGACAACCACGAAAAGTATCTACTTTTTATATACTAACCCAGGTGAAACGGAAAGTGTGACTCACGTCGCGATATACGCCCGCGTCTCAACCGATCGTCAAGACCACGAGCGATAGATCCGCGAGCTCGAAGAGTTTGTCGCTGAAGAGCATCCCGACGCGAGTGTCGAACGGTTCGCTGATATTATTTCGGGGACCGACGCCGAGGGTGGCGCAGAGTACCGCCGACTTCGTGAAGCGATCTCCGACGGGGAAGTCGACGTCGTCGTTGTTCATGAACTGTCTCGACTCTCGCGGCTCGGTGGTGGCGAGATCCACAACTTCCTCCAACACGCTCTCGAACACGAGACGAGCGTCCGGGACCTCGAAGTCGGCCTCGACCTCGACGTCGACGACAGCATGGTCGATCAAGCGGTCACCCGGATGATCGCTGGACTCATGGGCGACCTCGCTCGGATTGAACAGACACAGAAGGTCCGCCGAATCCAATCGGGAGTTGACGCTGCTCAGGGGGCCGGTAAATGGACTGGCCGGCCGCCGACCGGGTTCGAGGTCGCTGATGGTCATCTCCGAGTTGATTCCGAGGAGTACCTTCGAGTTCGCGCCGGCATAGAACGGGTCGCCGCCGGAGAATCGATCGCCGATGTTGCCGACGACGTCGGTGTCGCCGCGAGTACACTCCGAGAGCTGTATAATGACCGCGCGGAGCTATATCTCCGCGGCGAAGCCGATGACAACCGCGTTGACGCCGCCCTCGAGGATGTCCGCCCGCTGAGTGAGCCGGCTGCCGAGCCCGCCGAGGACCTCAATAAGCGACTCAGACAGCTCGAACAGAAGGTTAAAAATCTCAACTGAACGCAGTCAACAATAGATCTATCTGATTAATGTTAGTTGGGAAGTACAAGATACAGAGGTTGTAGTCAGCAAATGGGATTCATCTGTTCTGAGTTCCAATTCTAGCAGGAGGCTGGCGACAACGGTACGTTCCCATAACTTACCTGTGTAGCGGGTCAACCCAAACCTAGCCATAACATGCCTCCAGCAGATTCCTCTCAGCAACAGACGGAAGACTCCCTTAGTCATCCGCCTATCCCGTGTGATGCGTGCGAGTCTGCTCTCCACGCCACAGGTGGTCACACGGTGTCTTTCCTTCTCTTGGATCAACTCACCCTCCCTGTTGTTGGCTGTGATGAACATCTTGAGCAGTTCACCTCGATTTCTGGGTTCACGACCGAGAACACAACTAAACTAGTAGACCATTGGCCAGCCGGTGGTATCAACTGTCCCAGTTGCCACCTCGCACGACATAGTCCAGACCACCCCGTGATCCCCGTACAGGATGGAGCAGTTGCTATTCTTACCTGTCCAGAACATCAAGCAGAGATCGTTGATCGGTACTACACAGGCCTTGAGACGCAACAGCAGCTTACTGCTTCCCTCGATACCCTCTAGTAGCCCCAACAGATTCCAATTCACACGGCCCTGCTGAGACTCTCAAAAACACTTCCCGAAAAATAGTGAAACAGTGGCATCTATTTTGGAATTGATAGGTAGAGGTGTGTAAGACTTAGAGGATCATCCGTCTTTAGTTAATACTCTCAGTAATGCTGTCTTGGCTCGAGTTCTGTTCGAATTCTGCCGATCTACTCCCGCTACGGCGAGAAATTCGTGTTTCTAGAGTCGGTTTATTGCTTGATTTCAGTGGATACAATGGTTGGCTCGGTTGATCAGTATGATTCAATACCATCGGGCATATTTCTAACTAAGTATATTACTAACAAGCTTAACTAAATACGAATGCTACAGAGCCGTATATTTGAATGGTTGTTTACCCCACTTAATATCAGTACTGGTAGGTTTTCCGTCGTCTTGAGCTGTCATCTCAACCGATGAAAAAAATAACCGTGGGATCGATTTACTGAACTTTGAACGATCGGAGAAGGCTCTCTTCTCCATCTGGCCCAACTGCAATTATAGTAACTGATCCACCTTCGTCGAAATCCGGCGAACCTGAGTCACTACCGAGGCTGACAGATTCTCCAACATTGCTTATAGTTTCATTAGCGTCACTGCCACCAGCATCAGGGCTGAATGAAACTCTTACATCCTCAGCGGTTCCTTTGTTAGCCAAAGTAACTGTCGCATCCGTGGTATTTTCACCTTCAACGGTGACTCCGGCAGTGACTGAGTTACCAATACTGTCGCCAAGTCCGAGGACGAACGTCCCGATCACAGCCGCCAAAATTACAGTTATTGCGACCATGAGTATAACCCCTATAACGGGACTGACGGCCCGTTCACTATCTTGGAATGCTGTTTTGATGTTCATGATTTCGTTGTGTCGCCAACGGAACAGATACGAAGGTTAACGACACCGGGGTACAGAATACTAGGTGCCTTGTGAGGCCCTACATCGTGTAGACCCGAGGTGGTAGGATGACCTTCCATCCTGCCGTTACCTTCAGTTCGCCCGTCGGTATGCTCTAATGTATGTGAGGTGCGGATATAAACACTCTGATCAGGGTATCAAATGTGAAAATGTCTCACAAGATGTATCGCTCAGGATGTTAATACATAGGTATGGAACCGACGGCACGCTCAATAGCGCGAACCTACTCCGACCGGGAGTATGCCGATCCGTGGGAGAAGGTCGAAGACTACCAGCGTGTCCAGGCATATGCTGCTGAGCACCCGAAGGCTGGCCGGACTGCAGTCGGGACCGCGCTTGAACTTCCAGCTGGGCGAGTTCGGCCATGGCTCAATGGAGGAAAACCTGACTCAGTCCATGGAATTGACACAGCAAGCGCTAACGGCTGGCTTGATCCTAGCTCCAAAATGGCGGGCGCACTCGTCGAGGTGCTCGCTCACATCCTCGCGGGTGGGAGTATCAACGAAACATTTGTGCCTGCAATTACACTCGGGCGTCGGGTTGATCGTGAGGCGATTGAAGCGGCATTCACAGCAGTCGGTGTTGACGCACACTGTCGCAATCTGGACAGTGACCAGCGTGCGACTGAACTGTACCCGGCAACAGACGCCTCGGTACTTGGACGGTGTCTCGTCGCGATGGGTGCTCCGCATGGTGTAAAGACGGCTCTTGACTCTGTTCCGGCGGTCGTCTGGGAGAGTTCTGAATCGCTCCGGCGACGGTTTGTCGAAATATATGTGGCACATCGTGGCGCATACTTCGAAACGAAGGCGACAACACGCATTCAAGAAGAGCGTCCAAAATCCTATATGGCAGATCTACACGAACTCATCGACGAATCTGTTTCTAGCCCTGTCTCACGTGGGGAGCAGGGGATCACTATTTCAGCAGAAGCCGCCCGCGAACTTGGTCTCACATGACTGGTATGAGTGTTTAGCTGCTGACTTGGTCGGTTGGTTTCCTTTCGAGATTATTACACTCGCCACAGGATTGGTAATGAGTATAACTATCTCGGATCGTGGTACTTTCGGTCCCTGTTCACTAAGTATCTACTCACTGGTATTATTCCCGGTACCCGCGTCCTCGTCTAATGGTTGGTCCGTGTCGACGGCACGCTTCACTCAACGATAGATCGACTGTTCTTCTGTAGGAGATTGTTGATACAGTCGTCGTAGCTGAGTGGGAACACTAACCGACTTTCTAAGCACCTCTACCGTGGACCCCCAATCTGATTCACGCACCCGCAAATTGCAAGACTACAGTCCATCAACAATGTGCTACACAAGAGTGTAACGTCTATTTATCCACGAAATTTACGTTCGTTATCTCAAACCGTGCTCCACCGTCTGTCCCGTCCGTGACGCGAATCTGCCAGTCGTGAGCATCGACAATCTGTTTGACAATATTCAGTCCGAACCCAGTTCCATTTGCCGACTGAGAGTAGCCGACCTCAAAGACAGCGTTGCGCTCGTCAAGCGGAATGCCGGCCCCATCGTCTTCAACATAGAACCCGTCGGCTAGTTCTCCGACCGTCACTGTCACCTCTGACCCACCGTGTTCAGCCGCGTTTCGAAACAGGTTCTCAAATACTTGCTTGAGACGACCACTATCTGCCCACACGGTTCGATCGACGGTAGTAATTACGCGTCCCTGTTCCATCTGAACGTTCTCCCGACACCTGTCAGCTATCGTCGCGAGATCAACCGGCTGAGTGTCAGTCACCTCTTTATTATCCCGAGCCAGAGCGAGGAGATCTTCAATTAGCGCCTCCATCCGCTCTAGTGCTCGGCGGACACTGTCGAGATGGTCGCTGTCACACTCGTCGGCCACCAAGCCGAGATGCCCGGTAGCAACGTTCAGCGGGTTCCGAAGATCGTGTGACACAACGCTGGCGAACTCCTCTAGTCTCTGTTGGCGTTCTATCCGCTGAGTAATATCCTGAAACGTGCCGCGCACACCAACGATTTTGCCATCCTCACGCCAGGGTTCTCCGCGGGTACGGACCCATCGCACCTCATCGTCAGCTGTGACGATGCGCGACTCCAAGTCGTATGGTTCCCCGTCAGTTAACACTCGCTCGACGGCATCCTGAATCGTTGTCTGATCTTCGGGATGATAGAACCCGACTGCGTTCTCGACTGTTGGTTCGAAGTCTATGTTGACGCCGTGAATCCGGTAGACTTCCTCGGTCCACCGGAGTGACCCTGTTCGGCGGTCAAGCTCCCAGCCACCGACATCTGCGACGGTTTGGGTCTGTGAAAGGAACTCGTTGGCCTGCTCAAGTTCTTGACGTTGCTGCTTGCGTGCCGTGACATCACGATATAACCATATGTTCGCTTCGCCTTCGGGCAGGGTGTAGGGCACGTAATCACGTTCCAACACGCGACCATCTGTGAGTTGGAGTTCCTCGTTTTGAGCCAACTCCCGGTGTTCAAGTCGCTCGGAAATCACTTCGATGAACGCCTCTGGATCGGTGAATCGGGGTTTAAATTCTTCAGCTGCTGTGGCGCAGTCGCGTCCAATTACTTCCTCGCTGTTGATTGGGACGCCAAGTGTCTCGCCTAACTGGTCGTTTGCCATGAGTACGTCACGTTCAGCGTCTTCAACGAGTACGCCCATCGGTAGATTTTCGACGATTGTACGAAGAACAGTATTTGTCTGCTCAAGCTCTTGTTTGCGCTCTTTACGCTCGCTGATATCACGCAAAATCCCAACTGACCCCTCGAAAGACTCCCCTTCGTAGGGTAAGACGCCCATGTGATCCTCACAGGGGATTGGCTCCCCTTTGGCGGGCTGGACCTCAATCTCGAACTGTACACTATCGGGGCCGTTCGACGAAAGAAGCCTCCCGAGGTGATCTTCCGAGCGGTCGACCACCTCCGATGATTTAATTAGTGTTGGTGACGCTCCAATAATTCTCTCACGGTCGTACCCAACTATTTCGATGAACGCGTCGTTCACGTATTCGAAGTGTCCTGTTTCATCAAGTACGTAGACCGGGTCGTTGAGAGTCTCGACAAGTGTTCGAAATTGAGTGAGTGCCATCTCCTGTTCCTGTTCCACAGAGCGATCCCGTACCGAACAGACTAGCTCACTGGTGTCCGTCTGGGCAACGGTATGATCCTCGACGAAGGTCGTCCCATCGGCCCGGAGCCCAGTCGTCTCCCCGCTCCAGTAGCCGTCTTCGGCGACAGTCGGCAAAATAACGTCCCGCACCATCGCTGTGTCGCTGTCGGGGTAGATCAGTTCCCAGTGTTTGCCCTCCATCTCGTCGGGGTCATACCCGTAGATGTCTGCGTAGGCCTGATTGACGTAGATATACTCACCGTCCTGATTAAGGATGCTAATGCCTTCTTGAGCCGTTTCAATGGCTTTGCGCTGGCGTTTGCGCTCTTTCTCCGCACGATATCGTTCGACGGCGTTTCGCAGTCGGTTCGCCAATACAGTATACTGGTCAGCTACGCGCTTTTTTTGGAGATAGTCAGTCACGCCAGCGGAGATAGCTTCACCAGCAATCTCCTCAGAGCCCTTGCCAGTAAACAGCACGAATGGCAGATCAGGAGAGTTTTTTCGGACAGATTTGAGAAACTCGATACCGTTCTGTGTAGGCATATCGTAATCAGAGACGATACAGTCGAAGTCGCCACAAGAGAGGTGTTCTAGCCCTTCACTGGCGCTCGTCGCTGTCGTGACGGTGAAGTTATCGTCCTCCCGTTTCAGAAACTCTGCAGTCAGCTCAGCGAAGTCCGGCTCGTCGTCGACGTGAAGCACGTGGATGTCCGCTTCACTATTCATGAATGAATACCATCATGGCTGGTAATAATACTATTCCAGTATCTCCAGAAATTCAGGGGGTCGCCGACATACGGCATTTCACTAGGATAGCGGCGGAAATCCGACGACGAAGCGGACACTCGCTGCCTTGGTTACGCTCGTGTGTTATATATTGATGGGCTGTAGTCTTGCGATTTGCGGTGCGTGAATCAAATTGGTACTACTCTGCTCTGGTGAATCCGCAGAAGGCGTTGGGATCGGGTCACTCTGTAGTCGGTTCAGGAGCGCTGCCGAGAGAATTCAAGAATGGAATCTTGGTAGAGAAAGAGCGGATCGAGATTACTTGATGGATCGATCCAACTCTTCGGCGGTAAAGAGCAAGATAATCTGCCCTTCAGGGATTGTGATCCCCGTGCCGTCATCGGATTCAACAGAGCAGTTTAAATGGCTCTGTTGAAATACTCAGAAGTTGATAGTTTTTCCCTCAATCGCTTAGTACAGGCGATACACTGACGGAACTTTTCGCTCAAATGCCGAGGCTATCTTTGATTGCCGAGTCGATTTTCACCATGTCTGATGACGGGACAGATCCGATATTCTTTTTCACACGTTCGTCGATGTCGACAACCCGGATTTGACTTAGATCTGCCACTGAATCGTGATTGAGGGCAGTATTCGAAGCTAGTACTTCCACCTCGAACGGGTACGTATCTCCGGACGTGTACTGCTTTGTGAATGGAGCGAGGATGGTTGTCGGTGAGTACTGATTTCCAACATCGTTCTGGATGACAACACAGGGCCGGCTCTTTCCTCGCTGCTCACTCCCTTTCGTGGGATTCAGTTCAACGATGACAATGTCGCCGCGGCGTACCTGCACACTTGACTCCGGAACTCACTCGCTCCAGCCGGGTGCGTCACCGAGATGCCCGGTTGCTCCTGCGGATGCTTCTTCCATTTCTTCAGCCAACTCACGAGACCGCTCGGCTCTCTTTCGATATCCTTCAGCAAGCCGTTCTTCATCTGTCGGCGGTTTGAGTATGATCTCGTCGTTCACTTCGACGAATTTAATTTCGTCACCGCCTTTGATGCCACGACGGTCTCGCAGTTCCTTCGGAATCGTCACCTGCCCCCGTTCTCCGACTTTCCGTTTGTGTTCGGGCATATACACTCATACTTTTTTCATACTGATATAGATGTCGGTGGCATGGTCATTCACTTCGCAGGCAAGTTCTGACAGCTGAATCAGTACCAATTCCGAGAAATAAACACTGTAACAAGAATTCTATGACACCCTCGAATAGACTGTAACACGTATTAGTACCTGTAACAACTATTAGAGCCTGTAACAGTAAATCTGTAACGACAGCTGTGCCGATCACATCGAAGGCCTACCCAGAGGGACAGCTCACAACCTTCCGAAACATCAATACAATCTGCCTCTCACGTCTTCTATGGGTGGTAGCTCCACCCCATAGGGACGGCATGGTACCGAGGGTCCCATCCTCCTCGGTGCTTCTGAGCGTATCTGTGAGCCGAACTCGTCCTATTTTCGTTGTGACGCTTGCGGCCTCCTCACGCCGGAGGCCGGCCTGTCTGCCGAGCCGAAAAGAGACCCTCTTTGTTGGGGACTGCGCCTCACCAATTAGAGCTCCCACCTCGGCGTTCACGTCGGTCTGGTTGAGCCAGACACGCTTCGTGCCTTCGCGCTCGGGATGATAGTCGAGGCGAATAGTAGCTTCTACTTCTTAAACCTACAACAGATCATGTAGAACCGGGATGGCAAGGGGCGATTTAGGTCCGGACCGGGACGTATCGGAAGGGGAAACAGGGAATCTAACACATCCAGAGACAAAGAACCAGATAGTCAATCAGAGTAGTATTCCACGATCATGCTCCCAGACGATCTCCCAGTTGATCGCCAGAAGTTGCTGACGTGGGAAACACAGTGCTGGCAGTGTGGCGAGCAAACGCCTGTGGTCTGGCCACGAGGAGATCATCTTGATACGCCTCTCGGAGATATACTAGCGAATTACGAAACCCCTGTTGAACGGGTCTACAGCAATACACTCGGCAAGAAAGTCTGGGGGAACGTCTGTCTGTACTGTGATTCTTACCAAGGAAATCATTTCATCCAGCAAGAGGCACTTGAGATTGACCCTCCGCTGGTAGACTGTCCACATTGTGGGGATGAACACGAATGGAGTCCGGACCAAGGGATGGGCGGGGCATTCGGACAGGGGTGGGTCTCATGTCCAGAATATGGTGAAATACCGGTTGGTGACCCACGGGGAGAGTGATGAATCTCTTAGCTCCATACAGGACCAGATCTGTAGTGTTCCAAAACTCGAATGAGTAAATTGCGACATGTACGATCTCACTGGCTTTCAGCGCGATCTGCTGTACGTAGTTGCCGGACTTGATGACCCCCACGGACTCGCGATCAAAGACAAGCTCGAGGACTACTACGAAAAAGAGATTCATCATGGCCGGCTCTATCCAAATCTCGATACGCTCGTTGAGAAGGGACTCATCGAGAAGAGCCAGCGTGACCGACGGACCAACGAGTACAGCACTACTCGTCGGGGCACCAGAGAGATTGAAGCGCGGGCTGAATGGGAAGCCAACTATATTGATCACGACGGCTGATCGAGCCGCTGCGTTCGAGGACTGTTTGGCTCTAGTATTTCACGCTCTTCTCGTGTGAACTCCACGTAGCGTATCTAGACACCGTAGAAGGAATCTTTCACCTTAATACTAAGATTAAGATTAATCTTAATTCCTGCCTTCTCAAAATCCGAACTATACTTGGGACTCGACCAAACACCTAGCCGAGAAGAATCATCCACTGTTTTTCACTGGAGTGCCCAAAGATGGTATCGAGAACCTGTTCGAGAAGGGCGTCAGCGGGGCAGTAGCTCAGACAGGCAACGGACAGCTCTCCCAGGTCTCTGTCGATGACGACTTCGACAGCGAGTAGTACCGCATCAGCCACATCTGGGTGTAGCCTCACAGCTGACAGAGCGATCGCTCGGTTGCGTTCATGGGTGCTATCCGTTCCTTGGCCTTGTTAGGGTTTATCCTAACACTTATCGGAGCAGGGTGCGTCGGCACATGTGTGGATGAGTGATGATGTCACCGTACTCGAAGACGAGATTGAAGCCTACGCCGACGGCACCGTTGCGCGGGTACGCGTGCTTTCGGTCCCGACCTCTGATCGGTTCGATGACGGGATCAAGTACGCCTACCACTACGGCGAAGCCGGCGCAGACGATCCGATCATCCGGTTCGACAACCACCACGGCGTCCACGAACTCCACCTCGGCAGTGAGACCTTCGAGATCGACTACCCTGGCCTTGCGGAGATCTTCCGCGCCTGGCGGGCGGCGCTCCCAGAAGAGAAGCGCGACGACTGGTAGCCCGTTCAACTACGGTGACTGACGTACAGACCCGCAACTAATTCCGACCCACAACCCCACACCCCACCCATGACCCAGACACTCCATGTTCAGATTAAGTCCGCCGACCGTAGCGACCTCGAAGAGCGCCTCGAAGCGATCGACGCTGGCGAGGACGTCGATCCCAGCGAGCCGACGCTGTCGATCGAGAACCTCGAAACGTTCGGTCGCGTCTTCCGCTCGACCAACCTCGAGCTCTTGGAGGCGATCGTCGAACACGAGCCGGGGAGCATCCGCGAGCTCGCGCGCCTTGTTGACCGGAACCCGCCAGAGGTTCTCGAGAACGTGAACGAGCTAGCTGACTACGGCCTCGTTGAACTCGAAGAGGATGGCCGGGCGAAGCGGCCGGTCGTGTGGTACGACGAAATCGACGCCGACATCCCGCTCACGACCGGGTCGGGACAGGGCCGGAAGGCGAACGCCTGACTCAGCGAGGATACACGATGGGCGACGACGTCGATCCCGAGGATCAGCGCCCCGATGGCCACTACCACGTCGATCGGGACGCAGACTGGTGCTACGTCGACGACGACCTCGCGGGGACGATCGCCCTCGGGCCAGCGACCGACGGCGAGCCCGGTGACGACTGGGTGCTTACGCTCTCGGCCGCGATGTCGGACGGCGATCCTGAGCCGGCCAAGCGCGTCGCCGTCCGCCTCACGCCCTGGACGCTCCACGAGCTCTACATCGAGGCGCGAAATCTCTCTCCCGATGCCCGACAGGCAGGCCACACCGCCGAGTGTGGCCTCTGTGGTGAGCAGGTTCCGCTCGACAGGGCATGGCCGGATAACCGGAAGCGACCGTGTCACCTGGACTGCTACGCCGACGCGCTCGGTGCGCCGCCCTGGTACGATGGACAGTAGTGGGTGTCGCTAGGGCGTCAAAGATGAGCGAGAGCAAGCTTCTCATCGCCGCTGGTGCGACTGTGCTCTGGGCCATCTTCGGGGTGCTCTTGTTTGAGGTGACGAGTTTGGTGTCGGCCTTTGAGCTCGCAGTTTCTGGCCCGATCTTCGACCTCACATCGTTACTTGATGCATGGCTACTGGCTGGGGTTATCCTCGGTGTCGTCGACGTCGCCCTCCTCTGGGACATGGCCACTGGGTGGTGACCACAAAACAGCGACGCGCCCTGATACTCAGCTCGCAGCTGCTCCTCCCGGAGAAACCACCGGCCTATCCCTAAGATTAATCTTAAGATTAATTCTCTTAGGATCGAAGCGGCCCCAGATGGTAGTTGAGACTGACCATCTCAATGCATACGGTTTCGACCTCTTCGTGGCTGAGCCGGGTGGTCGCCAGCGGAGCAGCTGCTATCAGACAGATGGCTGCTCGAGACACCTATTCAAGCAGCCCCAATAGACTCATCGCCAAGAAGCCGCTGAGCGATTATAGACGCGAGAATGGAACTCACGATCCTGGTCACGGTTATCAACAGGAACAGTCGCCCCACAGAACGGCCATCTTTGTCTCCGTTCTCAGCGTTTGGGATGTCTTGACGGTCAGTATCGAGTGTCTTGGTGTGCTGATTGTTCTCGCCGAATAAGGGGCATCGAAAAGCAGTTCGAACACTATACGAGACCTCCCTCAACGAGTCCTTCGGGGATGGAGAACGGTATCTATGGGTCGACTCGAGCGCCCAACGGTGGCGAGCTATTCTCCACGGGTATAGGTTGTAATCCCAGGTGATGACAGCAATACTCGTGGTCATTGGTCCTGTCCCCGGACAGGGACGGTTGCCAAACGCCGCGTTCGGAGCGGCGGCAGATGACGTCAAGAGGTATGCCGTCCGCCGACGAACAAAGAACATGAGCGACAGCGGAGACCGGATCGATCCGTTCCCTACCCGCCGACAGGGGACGGTCGATTACATGCGAACCGCGGGTCGACGAAGCAACGTCCACGGGCTCATCGAGGTCGACGTGACCGAGGCGCGCCGGCGTATCGCGGCCATCGGGTCGGAGACTGGTGAGCTGCTCTCGTTCACCGCGTTTCTCGTCGCCTGTCTCGCCAGCGCGATCGACGACCATCCACACGTCAACGCGTATCGGGATTGGCGCGGTCGTGTCCACGTGTTCGAGGGCGTCGACGTGAACGTCCTCGTCGAGACGACTATCAGGGGCGAACAGATGGGAGTCTCCCACGTCATCAGGAAAGCAAACGAACGTTCGGTCCGCTCGATCCACGACGAGATCCGGGCGGCACAGGAGGCGCCGGACCTGACGGACCTCTCACGGTGGGCCGAACTGGCGTTTCGGCTTCCCGGGTTCGTTCGCCGCCTGGTGTGGCAACTCCCACAGTGATTCCCCAGGCGCTGGACGGACGTGGCTGGGACCGTGGCCGTCACCTCCGTCGGGATGTTCGGTGAAGGGGGCGGGTGGGCGGTCAGTCCGACGAACTACACGCTCCAGTTGACCGTCGGTGGAATTAGCGAGAAACCGATGGTCGTCGACGGCGCGGTCGCGACCCGAAGGTTCTCGATCTCACGGTGACGTTCGATCACGACGTCGTCGATGGGGCACCAGCCGCCCGGTTCGTCCAGCGGCTGCGGGAACTCGTGGAGAGTGCTCACGGGGTGGAATGGCCGCAGGACCAGTGATGGCCAAGTGTCTTGACCCCCAGCCACGGCGGGCGGTGCGACACAGCGCGTCTCAGAGACGCGCCGTGGCGTCCAGTCCCGCGCTCTGTCGCGGTGCATCCAGGAGGGTCGTCAACAGGTGCTGGAACTGCTGGGTCCGCATCACCCGCAATAGGACACCGAAGTGGCCACAGTCCCACTCGGTGAAATTCGACGTCGGGACACCCCACTCCTCGAAGACCCTCTTTGTCGGCTGATAGTGGGTCATCTCGTCCCGCAGCCCACCGACTGGGTAGATACGCTGGGGGTCGATCCCAGCAGAATCCGGCGCGCGCAGCAGGTGGCCGAGGTTATCCATCGTCTCAGCGGTCCAGCCCGCAGCTTGGAGCGCATCGGTCACACCGAGGATCTCGGTGAGAGAACTGTCGAACAGGAGGTCGTCGACTCGTGCCGACGCCGCCACCGGGACGGCGAAGTCCGGTCGACATTCCGTCGGCCACGTGTCGGCGTGTGACGCGACGAGCGTCGTGACGATGCCACCGAGACTGATCCCGCCGACGCCGACCGTCGGCGCGCCACATGACCGCGCCCACTCGGTTAGCACGGCGATCTCCGTCGCCTGTGTCGCGTACAGTTCGACCGCGCTTTCGGGCATCCGTGCGAGGTACGGTTCGCCCGTGTACGACCCGGGGATTTCGCGCCGCCCGTGCCACGGCGGGATGGGGAGCACGATCCGGTAGCCTCTCGGGGCGAGCGACCGGCCCACATACTCCTCTTCCGTCCAGTACTCGATGGCATCGCAGGCCATCGCGAGCCCAGTGCCGAACACGAGTGTCGGCAGCGACTGGTCCGTCAGTGTCTCGAACGGTTCGTATACCCGCGCGTAGGCGGTGTCGTCGACGTATTGTGACGGTGACGGAAAGCGGACCAGATACTCACGTGTTCCTGGCCCGCGCATCGTGCGCGACGTTTCGATGTCGGGGTGGTTCTCGGGCGGTCCGTACACGTCTTCGGCCGAGCGAGATCCCCAGCGGTCGGTCGCAGCCGATGGGTCCGGAACGTCGAAGTCGACGATCTCGACCAGGCCGTTTTTCGTGAGGAATTTGAACGTTTTCTGGGGCGACACCCACCGAGTACCTGCCTCGCGTCGCTCCTTTTCCAGGCGTGTCCGTTCGTCGAGTGTCGACTCGCTATCGCCCCAGAACAGATCGTCCCACTCCGCAGCGACCCGCTTGTACTCGGACCTGGCGTCGGCGTGGCTGGTGAGCGCATCCCCGATTTTCTCCGCAAACGAGTCGTCAACCGGTCCAGTCACGCCGAGCTCGTCGAGGAATGTATCAATGTCAGTCCCGGCGAGATCGGCAGCGGCACGCGCTCGGAGCACGCGAAATTCGGTGTCCACTGCGCTGGTCTTGAATCGCTCGAACAACCGTGAGTGAAACAGTCGCCCCAGCGGCGACGTGAGTACCTTGTGTACGAGCGGCGTCTCGAGGCGTTCCTCCATACTGAACTCTGTACCAACAAACTATATGAATCTAATTATGGTTTGATTCATATGGTTCAGTGAGTTTTAATTCGGAATATTTCGCCGTATCCCAGCTATTCGGATAAGAAATTACTGCTCCAACTGAACAGAGGTCCAGTGTGTTCATAATGGGGTGGCGTCTACAGACCCAGTACGAAGTCTGCCGGGACTCGCGATCTCGGCGATCGTCAACTTGCCCGGAACCACTATGCCACGCTTCACACCAGCAGAAAAAGAGCGGATTCGAGAACGTCTACTCGATAGTGGGTACGACCGCTTCCTCGCTGACGGGCTGGAGGACACGGCGATTGCGGACCTGACTGCCGATGCCGGGATCGCCACCGGGACTTTCTACTCGTTTTTCGACTCGAAGGCCGATCTCTTGGCGGCAGTCCTTCGACGGGAAGCAGCACGCGTACACGACGACTTGGAAGCAATACTCGATGCACACGAGGACGATCCGGAGACCGCCGTACGCCGGTTTCTCGAGCGGGCGAGTGTTGCGATCGTGGAGAATCCGCTGTTCCGTCGCACGGTGGCACGGTCGGACCGTGAGCGGGTCCATGCTGCGCTGTCAGCGGAGGAACTCAAGGACACCCATGACCGGAAGCTCTCGCTGCTCGTGCCCTACATCGAAGCGTGGCAGGACCGGGACCTCGTCGTGGATGGTGACCCGGAGACGATCGGTATGACGGTTCTCTACGCTGCCTATCTTCCCCTCCACCGGGCCGAGTTCGGCGCGGAGCAGTATCCACGCGTCCGGGATCTCCTCTTCGAGTGGATCGCCACCAGCGTCACCACGTGACTTCGACTACACCGCCTTCGAGCGAGGGAGTGTGTAGCTCATATCCTCGGCGAATCGACTACCCGAGGAGCCCGTGGGGGATGCTCGGGACGAGGAGTCGCCCCCGACGCTTTCGGAGCCATCCGTAAACGAGGCCGGCGGCGAACAGGTACCACGCACTGAACGGATAGTAGCCGACGTGGGCGGCGGAGAACGCGCCGGCCAGGAGGACGACCGCGCTCCACTCACCGTAGCGGTCTGCCAGTTCGGTCTGAAGGAACCCACGGAACAGCGTCTCCTCCTGGAAGGACTCTACTGCGAACCCGAACGCGAGCAGGAGGAACCAGTCGGGAACGGTCCCGCTCGGCGGGCCGCCCTCGACGATGAGGTGTGCGCCCTGGGGAAGCAGGTCCCAGAGCAGAGCCAGGCCGAGGTACGCGGTGATACCGAGCGTCATCGCCCGTGAGCGGATGGCTGTCGCCACGGAGATACCGACGGCGATGCCGACGAACACGACGCCGAGGCTAACAGTCAACCCGAGCACCGCCGGTCGATGCAACGTGGCCGTCGAAACCCCGTTCGGGGCGTTCGAGACAGCGTATCTGCCCTGGCAGTGGCTGGGCCCCGAGTATCCGACGCTCGTGTATCACCACGGCAGTGGGGAGCGTCCGTTCGACGTCGGGCGGTTCAGCACGAACTCCTTCCGGCGACTGTTCCTCGGGCTGGAGGAGGCGCTGCCGGTCAATCTCGTTGCCGTCAGGGCCCCGTTTCACGACGGACCGAGTCGAGAGTACGCCAGAGCGATGGGCGATCTGGAGAACTTCGTCGGGATGCTCGCTGCCTCGACCGGCCTGCTCGAAGCGCTCACGGAACGTATCACCGACCGAGCCGACGGGCCGGTCGTCCTGTCGGGGACCAGCCTCGGTGGCTGGGTGGTCAACCTCCATCGGGCTTGCTTCGGATCCGCCGACCGATATGTCCCGTTGTTCGCCGGCGCTGCGCTCGGCGAGATGTTCGTCTCCTCGGTCTACCGGTACATGACTGCCGACGCTGCCCTGCGACAGCCGTCACGTCTTTGCGACGTGTTGGACTTCGAGGACGCCTTTCGAGCGGTCGAGGCTGATAACTCCGCGCCGCTGCTCGGCCGGTACGACCGGATCATCGAGTACGACCGCCAGCGCCTGAGCTACAACGGTATGTCGCTCGCGGTTCTGGATCGGTGACACGTCACCGGCTCCCTCGCTGCAGCGCCCCTCCGGCAGCAGGTCCTTGGAGCCGTCCCGAAAGCGAACGACGGTTCGGATACTCCGAGTACGGACGGGGAGACTGGGGTGATCGATCAGCGACAAAGTTCTCGAACCAGCGGTACACACTTCATCAACACGTTGTTCTCCTCTGTTTAAAAGTGCGGAAGAATACGACGTCCGGACGCTTCTTGACGAACTTATCGAGATGCCCCGGATTCAAAGCGTCATCAAGCTTGAGGAACTTCCCCTCTCCTTCGACATTGTGTAAGGCGTTTAATCGACTCAATATGGCTGTTTGGCGGGTTCTACTCAATCTCTCGGTTTTCAGATTTCGCCGTCTCTCATCAAGCGAAACACCGGAGAAGTAGCGGTTCTTCTTGATGATAAAGGATACGACGATCAGAAAGTTCGTGCGTTAGCCCGTGAAACTGGTGTTCGCCCGCTCATCAAACACCGCGAGTTCTCGTTACTCCACAAAGCGTGGAACGCTCGACTGAACATCAACCTCTACGGTCAGCGCAGTCAGAAAGAGACGGTAAACCTCTCGCATTAAACGGAAACGCTCATGCGTAGCACATTGTTGATTTCAGAGCGTCGCTCGGACAGCGTGTTTGAGTGCGTCTCGCCCCGTTTTTCGGTATATTTTTCGCCGAAGCTGGAACGCTCTGAGATACTGTGTCAGCTTGTCCTTCGAGATACCTCGGTGAGGCGAGAGCCACCGTCGCGTCAGCGACGCGTGGCTCTCGCAGGTGTTGACGTGGACCTCGTTATCGGCGTATTCGCCGTCCCCGTGGACGACGTATTCGCGGTCGAACGCGTCGTCTTCTTCGAGCGGTTCGTACGCTCGAAAGCCGTCGGTATAGACGGTCAACGACTCCTGCTGGCCGATCGGCCAGCAGGAGTCGAATCGTCGATTCGTCTGCGGCTTTCGCTGGGATCACGTACCGCTGTCCGGTGCCGCGGTCGGCGATAATAAACACGGGTGGCTTGTCGCCGCTATATGAACCACGCCCGCGAGCGGACAGGCCACGCGAGCGCGACTCCCGGTCGCGCTCGCGGCCTTTCTTCTCGGCAGAGACGTACACTTCGTCGATTTCGACCGGGCCAACGAGATCGAGGGAAGGCGCATCGAGCGCTCTGGCGAAGCGCTCGATGCGCCGCTGCATGTCTTGTGAGTCACATCAATCTCGTACTGTAGTTGGCGGGGACTCGTGTTAAACCGGCGAAACGCGTAGATCGAAAACAACCACCGGCGGAGTGTAAACTTCGAGTGAGCGAATATCCTGCCCGTCTTGTCGTTGAACGTGCGGTCGCAATTCTTACAGAGATACCGTTGAAACTCTCTGTAGCTGCCGTTTCTGACCGTCCGGTCAGAACGGCAGCGAGGACAGGTAACACCGTCACGCCAGCGAACCTGCGCCAACAGGTCCGCTGCGACCGATTCCGACCCAAACACATCGAGCGGAATCATCCGTGTCGGGCACCGCTGACGCGGTGCCCTTGTCCTCTTCGACTCCACAGCTACCGCTCAGCAGTATCCACAATCTCCTACGCAAGAGCGTTCTAGTATTATCACTTTGCAATAGAGGGTACGGTCAGGTCGGAACGGAGCGATTCCGAACGGTCTTCGGAGGCGGTCTACCCGCCACTAATGAGACAGTATCCGAAACACCAACATGGTGAACACGAATCCTAGAAGGGTTCGTCACTGTGGCTGTTGGTCGAGCAAGTCTTAAAGGTAACTCCGAGTCCGCCGAAGTATCAACGACTCCCTGCTGGCAAAAACAACAGGGGGGAGTCAACGACATCAAGGATAGGAGTAACGGCGGTTTGGCACCGCCAGTCAACCGCTGACCACGATGGCTGGGTTAAATGGGTTCCCGTTAAGTGGCAGAGTCATGGTTGTAAACCTGAAACTCCTAACGCTCGGGATTCCTTCGCGTTCACGCGGAGGAGGATGTCAATGGCTGTGCTGAATCGCTGTAAGGCGGAGAGATTCACTAGTTGACGGAGCGCTTGATGTTCCCTGTTCGGCAAGAAGCGCCGCACGACCTTGTGCGACGTTGATCGGGCTACGCAAGTCGTGGGAGATCACGCTCGCAAACTCGTCGAGCTGGTCGTTCTGTTGCTGTAATCATCCAACCAGTTCATACTGATTTCTCCTAAGGGATACGAACCGCAATCACGATATATCAACAAAATAGATAGTTGAGGGCCCCGCAAACAGACTGTTGATCTGCTGAAGGGTCTCTATCTATCTTTATTGTCAGTTGGAAGTAATTTATAGCGGACACCCAGGGAAGCAACAGCGTGTTTTCTTGCGGTGTCCCTAACAGAATGTCAAAGAAAAAACTAGAACGGACGAGTTCCGGCAGAGAAACTACCGGAACCGGTAGCAGTTTTCGTCTATCAGTCGAACTGTGGCATCGTATCCGAAAAGCCTGTATTTATCTCCAACTTGATATTGTGGGCATGGGGATCGCGGGAACACTCGTCACGATGGTGATCTTGTCGCTTGAGCCATCCCTGGCACCCATCGTCGTTGGACTGGTTGCTTACGGTGTTTACGTCGGTGACAGAATCAGCGATGTGCGATATGACCCACAAGCGACATCTGAGCGAAGTGCGTTCATCGGGCGACACAGGCGTCTGCTTTCGATTACGTCTGCTGGAGCATACGGACTTGCAATTACTCTCTCAGCGCTTGGTGGTCCACTCGCACTTGCGGTCACCCTCGTTCCAGGTGTGACTTGGATCTTGTACGTAGTGGATTTGTCTGAACGATCGCTTGTGCCACTCGAGCGCCTGAAGGCTATCTTTGTGCTTAACTCTACGCTTGTGGCACTAGCGTGGGCGACAGCAATGGTGTTCCTGCCAATTGTGTTTGCTGACGCCGTAATCACGCCGCTTGCCATCGTGTTGGTGATTTACTTCTTCGCAGACATTTTTGTCAACACTGAAATTCCGAACGTCCGTGACATCGAAGATGACGCACAGAATAATGTCTCAACGTTTCCGACTGTCGTCGGCGTCAAACGGACACGCCATCTATTGTATATCATCAACATGCTCTCAATTCTCGTCGTCGTTGGAGCGTTTCTTAGCGGATTCCTCCCAGCACTTTTCGCGGTGGTCCTTCTTGCTGGACGAGTGTTGGCGGTTTTCCTTAACAGTCGAATTGGGCGTAGTGATGACTACCGTCGCCTAGAGTTGCTCGGTGAGATGAACTACGTGTTCGTGGCGTGCGGACTGTTCATCGCTATCTCCGGGTAATCCACGGCGCTCTCTTTTTTTATTGAAGGCACGTAGTTTAATTTCTTAGACATAAAGTTAGTATACATTGGTGTCCTTGTAATACTGTGTCGAATACTATTTTTCTGCTGTTTGTGCTACACATTTCTGTCGTTCTTGGCTCAGCTTCGGCCATCTTAGCGTGGAGAGAGGGACAAACTCCGGGGGCAAGACCTCTCGTACTCCTGCTTGCCGGACAGGTATTCTGGTCGCTCATGCTCGTCTTTCGACTCCGAGCACCTGCCATAGAGGCGAAGCTATTCTGGATGCACATGATGTGGATCGGTGTCGTTGCAATCCCACTCGGGTGGATACTGTTTGCGTTATCATACACCGGTCGCGATCGTTTTTTGAACTGGAGATATGTATCGACATTCGCAGTCGTCCCGGTGGTGACCGTGATTTTGGCCATTCTCGGGCCGGCTCAAGATCTCCTCCAGATCAGTATCGCGCAAACACAAAATCTCAGCGTCGTCCAGAACAACAACGGTGGCATCTGGTATTGGATCGTCGCCGCTTATACGTATTTACTGGGTAGCGTGGGCACTGCTCTGTTGATCGGGTTGGCTCTGGACCAGATGACTGCGTTTCGGAATCAGGCATGTACACTGATTGGAGCATTGTTTATCCCTTGGGTGATAAACTTCTGTTACCTCGCAGGTGTTCTCAAAACCCCTATCGACCCGACACCAATCGCATTTTCAGTTTCTGGCGTCATTTACCTGATCTCTATTCGGCGGTACAGTTTGCTGCGAACGAACCCGGCACCGAACAACAGTGCCCAAGGACTCGTATTCGATGGTGCCCAAGAGGGCATAGTTGTTCTTGATTTCAATGATAACGTCATTAACGTCAACGAACCGGCGCTAAGGATGCTCAATGTGCAAAGAGATGAACTGCTCGGGTCATCTGCGGCAGAGACGATCCCAAAGTATGAGGCGTTCCCAGATTCCGGGTCGTTTGAAGACTTTCTAACGATACAAACCAAGTCTGGCAAGAGGGATTTCAAGGTCAAAACCGTCGAGATTACTACACAGCGAGGGCAGGTCACTGGGAGCATGGTGACGTTACAGGACGTGACTGAGTTCTTACGCCAAGAACAGCGCCTGCAGGTTCTCAATCGCGTGCTTCGTCACAACATCAAGACAGAAACAAACCTAATACTTGGGTACAGCGAGAGCCTACCAGCGGAAGCAGCAGATCGGGTAAAACAAAGCGCCCTACAAATCGATGAGTTGGGACAGAAGGGTCGCGAGGCGATCCGGCTTTTCAGCCGTGCTCGAGAGAAACCTGAACTCAGGTCGATGCAGACAATCCTTGAAGAGCGACTGAGAGAGGTGAGATCACGCTTTCCGGACGTTACATTTGAGCTACAGTGTCCTGATCAGAACGTAGCTGTCGATGTTCTCGTTAGTCCGGTGCTTTCGAACGCTATCGAAAACGCTGCCGAACACAACAACAGTGACAGCCCACATGTTGAGATTGTTGCCAGCGTAGGTGAGCAGATAGAGATCGAAATCCGCGATAACGGGCCGGGGATACCCGAGTACGAACGATCCGTACTTTCTGAAGGAACGGAATCTGTGCTTCACCATGGGAGTGGGCTCGGACTGTGGATTATCAAATGGGGAACCGACCTCCTCGGCGGTCGTGTACAGTTTAGCGAAAGGGAAGTGGCCGGAGCTGTCGTCAGTATATCACTCCCACAAAAGGAACCGTCAGCGAACCAGAACGGAAACGTGGGATGAGACTGTCTTCCTTCCCATGATTCGGTAGTCCCACACAGACGTATTAAATAAACGGGTACCTGACAGATTTACTTAGTAACCTAACACACCCTGAAATGTGTGGCATTCAGCGTGAATTTCCTCTTTAAATGCTGAGAGCGGTAGGCGAATGCTCACCGTTCACTAACCTGAATTTCTGAATCAAACAGTAGAAGACATCGATTCATCTGCGAACAATCCAGTGATAACCGTGTCGATCAGTGCCTCCTCAACCTCATCATAGGTCTCGTTCAGGACAATAGGTGTGTTCTGTGCTTGCGTGACGAACAGCAGCGACCGTAGGAGTCCTCGTATGATATCCGGATCGTCTATCCGGACATCATCGTGCGCAACCCATGCTTCCGGCTGCGGTAACACGCGGAAATCTGCTTCGGCAGCTGTGTCGGGTTTGTTGTCGCTATAGTCTTCACTAGTGGTGCCCGTGTCATTGTCGCCTCCTGTACTGGTGGCATCATCGTAGTTTGTTCCATCCAACTGCTCATCGATCCGTCGTATCTCACCCTCCACAAACAGCCTCCGAATAAGAGGGTTCGTTCGGACTTGGTTAAGCGTCGTCCGCAGGATCATTTCAGCTTCCGCCTGTGGTGTCTCCACCTCACCGACGACTGTTTTGAGTTCTTCAAATAACTGATCGCGCTCAGAGACCAGCACAACAAGATACAGTTGCTCTTTCGAGTCAAAAAACTGGTAGAACGTACTAGTACCGATTCCCACCTCTTCCGTAATATCACTCACACGCGTTCGATCGAAACCGAACTGCGCGAAAAGTTTGTGGCCCGCTTCAGTCAACTCTTTGCGGATACGCTCGCGATCTTCATCGGTAAAGCGCGCCATTATTGCTTCCTCGTGTCAGCTGCGACAGCTTCGTTTTTTCGTTCCATACCGGGACATGAGATTCCAAGAACAAAATGTTTATTGGTTCTCGGGTGAAGTGGTGAGTGTGCAACGATCTTGCCACTTCTCGCCGAGTAGTCCCACAGCGGAATTCCCTCGATCCCGGTGTACAAACACCACGACTATCGAGGTGCGGTAGCGCATGCGGACTCGCCCCCTATCCGTTGTGCTTGTGAGTGTGCTTCTCCTCACTAGTGGTCTCGGCATCGGTGCTGTCGGCGCCGAGCTAACCGGCTCCGACGCCGCGTCCAGTGTCGGAGTTGGAGCGCCCGCACAGGCCTCGAACATCGGTGGGTCTCCTGACCTTGACGTGTTCGCGCCGAACCCGAACCTCGTCCCCGGCCGGACGAATCAGATCTCCCTTCAGATCGCCAACGACGGAGACCTTCGGTTCGGGAACGCTGCGAACAGCGATCTTGTCACTACGGCGCGCAACGTCCGCGCCGAGGTTGAAGCGAGTGGTCCACTATCTGTTGAGTCGGGTGAGACATCGATCGGTAGCGTGACAACAAGCGCCCCCGGTGAACTACCGGTGAGTCTGAACGTACCGCAGGGCGTCGAGCCCGGAACATACTCGCTGGATCTAGATCTCACCTACGGCTACATCTCTTCGGGCGAGAGCCGGACCGTGACCGTCTCCCGCGACGTTGAAGTCCGTGTGCGCGACGACGCCCGGTTCCAAGTCGTTGACATCGACAGCGACGCCCAGATCGGTGACAGCGGCACCGTTGAGGCGACGATCGAGAATGTCGGCGCGGAGACGGCGCATAATGCTGACGTGACTTTCGGGACGCAAAGTAGCAGCGTCACAGTAAGCGACGGCCAGTCCAACACTGTTCGGATCGAGGAGATCGAACCCGGCGAGACGACATCTGTCGCATACGATGTGGGCGTCGCGTCCGATCTACCCGTCCAGCAATACACGCTTGCCGGTTCCGTGCAGTTCGAAGACCCCGACGGGATCACCCGCACCGACGATGGGCTCTCGCTCGGGATCCTCCCGCTTGCCGAACAGGAGTTCGCACTTGCTGACGTGGAGTCACAGCTTCGTGTTGCCGAGGACGGCGAACTGGTCGGCACCGTTCGCAACGACGGTCCTGTTCCGGCCCGTAGCGTTGTTGTTCAGTACGCTGGCGATTCCCAGAGCGTGATCCCGGCAGAGCGGTCGACTGCTGTAGGGACGCTTGATTCCGGCGAATCCGCGAATTTCTCCCTGCCTATCGCAATCGGTGGTGAGGCTGAGGCCGGCTTACGCTCGCTCGACATGGCTGTGCAGTACCGCAACGAGGAGGGCGAGACGCGAGCGTTCGAGGAACTTGTCGTCGACGCCGAAGTCGCTCCCGAACGTGACCGCTTCGACGTTGCGGTCGAGAACCGCACTATCCAGTCAGACGGGACTCGTACCATCGATGTCACCGTAACGAATAATCTCAACGAGACTGCCAGCGACGTCGAGGCACGGTTGTTCGCCGACGATCCGCTCGATACAGGTGATACCGACACGGGGTATGTTCAATCACTTGAGCCCGGGGAACCCACCACGATGACCTTCGAGTTGACCACGACGGGCTCTGCAACGCCAGGTAGCACGTACCCAATCTCGCTTGACTTCCGGTACGATGACGCGGACGGAGACAGCCAGCTGACAGACACCTACCGTGTCCCGATAGACGTGACCGAGAGTGAGGGCGGTGGACTACCGCTGCCGGTTATCATCGTCGCACTCCTGGTCGTCGGGACGGGGGCGCTTGTCGTCTACCGGAGGCGGCAGTAACCGATGTCTCTCGGCGAGCGGATCGAGGCGTGGACACGGCGAGTTAACGACGCCATCGTCGACAGCCCGCGCCGAGTCATCATCATATTCCTCGTTCTCACGTTGGTGTTTACCGGCGGGATAGGCCTTGTCAGCACGGACACTGAGGCCACCGATTCGTTCACCGATGGTCTCGAGGAACAGCAGGCACTTGACGCGGTTAACGAAGAATTCGAAGATCCATTCGAATCCGATGATGAGTCCACACAACTCATCCACTCGGGAAGTAACGTTTTGACAAAAGAGGCGTTACTCAGAGAACTCCGGGTCTTAGAGGAGGTCGAGTCGCGAGACGACCTCCGGGTAGCCTCGGCCAACGGCCCGGCCACGGTCGTCGCACAGACAATCGACCCGTCGGCGACCACGGCAGCCGAACAGCGGCGCGTCTTGGAGTCGACGAGTGCGACCCGAGTCAGACAGGTCGTTCGCAGCCTCTCAGAAAATCCGCGGTTTACGGGGACGGTTGCGACAGATTTCAATCCGACGAGCGTGAGCGCAAGCGCGTCGATTACGATCATCTCACACGACGTGCCGGGAGGGTTCTCCGATGGGGACCTCCAAGAGGTTCAAACGACGATCCGATCGATTGCAGCTGATCAGCCCGGGGATCTCACGGCGTTCGGCAGCGGCGTGACGAACGCCGAGACGGCCAACGTCATCGGTGACTCGCTCACCATCGTGATGCCTGTCGTTGTGCTGTTGCTGCTGTTGTTCCTGGTCGTCGCCTACCGCGATCCGATCGACCTCGCGCTCGGGCTGCTGTCGCTTCTGATGACCATCATCTGGACGTTTGGGTTCCTTGGGTTCTCTGGAATTCCATTTAACCAACAGATGATTACCGTTCCCGTGCTGTTGCTTGCGGTCGGGGTCGACTTCGGGATCCACATCATCAACCGCTATCGCGAGGAGGTCGTCGACGGCTATGAGGCGACAGAGGCGATGCGCGAGGCGAATAACCAGCTAATGATCGCGTTCATCATTGTCACTGTAACCACTGTGTTCGGATTCGGGGCGAACGTGATCTCTGACCTCACGCCGATCCGAAACATGGGAATCGCCTCGGCGGTCGGGATCACCTTCACCTTCCTGATCTTCGGGCTGTTCCTGCCGGCAGCAAAACTGGTCGTCGACAGGCTGCGAGAGCAGTACGGAGTCCCGGAGTTCAACTCGGCCCCGATCTCCTCCGAGGACTCGACGCTTGGGAAGTTCCTGACGTTTCCGGCACAGGTTAGCCGGTACGCGCCAATCGCGTTCGTGGTCGTGCTGCTCGTGACAGGGGGGATGGCCGCGGCGTACGGCAGCGGCGTCGACACCTCTTTCGAGACCGAGGACTTCCTTCCCCCGGAGGAGCAACCGGACTATGTGACCAGCCTCCCTGAGCCGTTCGCACCGAGTGAGTACACTGTCACTGAGACGTTGAACCTGCTTGAAGACCGCTTCTCAACTAACCAAGATCAAACAGTAAAGTTGTACGTCCAAGGGAACTTCGAAGAGGGCCATGCGCTTGAGGCTCTCGCGGACCCGAACGACGATGCATCAGGCTCACTTGCAGTCGGTGATGGTGGGAGCGCCCAGCCAACCAGTATTGTGACTGTAATTCAATCGCATGCCGAACGAAATCCGGAGTTCGCCAAACTGGTCGCCCGCAACGATATCGACGGAAACGGAATACCCGACCAAAATCTCGACCGTATCTACGACGTGCTGTTCGCATCGTCGTCCGGCGATCGGGCTGAGCAGTACCTCACGCCGGATCGACGGAGTGCGCAGGTCGATTACGCGATCGACTCCGGGGCCTCGCAGGGTGAGGCCGCGGCCGACACTCGGGAGTTCGCTGAAGAGTTCCGGTACGAGACGACCGCCACCGGTCAGATCGTCGTTTTCGACGCAGTGACTGATATCATTTTCAATTCTTCGATTCAGGGACTAATCATCGCGATGGGGTTAACAGGATTGTTCCTCGTTATTGCCTACGCCGTATTGGAGAGCAAGCCGCTCCTCGGAATAGCGAATCTCTTCCCGATCTTAATCGCAATCGCATTCCTACTTGGGACAATGCGATACCTCGGGATATCACTCAACGCGCTGACTGGAACAATTCTATCGATTTCAATTGGGCTCGGAATTGCGTACTCAGTACACGCCACACATCGGTTCATCGACGAGTACAACGCCGGCGCCGACGCTTATGAGTCGATGATTATCACGCTCTCGGGGACGGGCGGCGCCCTGCTCGGGAGCATGCTCACCACTTCGCTCGGGACGGGTGCGCTCGCGCTCGCCATCACACCCGTGCTTGGGGACTTCGGCCTCTTGATGGCGGTGAGCGTGATCTATTCTTTCGTGTTTACCGTGATAGCGCTCCCCCCAGCAGTGTTGTTGTGGGAACGCTACCAAGGCGTATGGAGTGGGATTAATCTGTCAGTCTCAGGCTGACATCCCAGAAATATTTTCTACCCCCGTCTCAGAGGTAGGAAGAATACGGGGAACCGGACACCTCTTGACGAATTTATCGAGAACAGAGGAGAACATCTGTGTCTCTGTGAGATGAATCCAGCTATTCCGTTGAATCCACAGAACGCATCGGGCTGACATCCTCCTGCGCCTGAAGACCCAGGAATCCTGAGCGTTGGGAGTTTCAGGTTCGCAACCATGACTCCAGTTTCTTCTTCGGGAACCGTTTAACCCATCACGAAACGGCGGCTGACTGGCGGTGCCAAACCGCCGTTACTCTTATCCTCGGCATCGTTAACTCCCATCTGTTGTTTTTGCCAGCAGGGACTCAACGTCGCTTCGACGGACTTGGAGTTACCTTTGAACTTGCTCGACCAACAGGCACGAGGCGAACGTGTCCGCGTTCGTGTTCACCGTGTTGGTGTTCCGGATACTGTCTCATTAGTGGCGGGTAGACCGCCTCCGAAGACCGTTCGGAATCGCTTCGTGCCGATCTGACCTTACCCTCTGCTACGAAACAACACAAGTTGAAACTACGGATTTTGGAAACTCAGGACTGTCATCGAACAGTGGACTGTGTAGAGTTTTGTCGGATTCATCCTACGGCTAAAGCCGCAGGTATTCTCCTTGATTCTGTATAAGGTCCTCCTGTGCTCGGTTCAGGACCGCTGCCGAGAGAATTCGGAGATGGAATCTTGGCAGAGAGCGAGAAGATCGAGATCACTAGGTGGATAGATCCAATTCATCGACGACGAAGGTCGAAATAAACGCGCCTTCAGTTAAATTCACCTACTAGTGGCAATACGAGCTCAAAACGGTGAAGCCTCGATACTTTTCTCCGAGGTAGTTCACGAACCCTCGTCTAACGCCCCGTAGAGCCCTTTTTCGATCCGCGCCGCGACTCCAGTGAGGTGCGCCTGTCCGAACGTCGCCACGATCAGTGCCCCTACAGAGTTGTACATCTGGTCGAGAACCGTGTCATCGAGCCCATGCTGAGCGAGCGGCATCTTGATACCGGTCTCGGCGGCGACGATGTCAAGCGCGAACTCAAACAGCTCCCAGACGACTCCGAATGCGAGCACCACCACAAAGATGAACACGAACGCGAAGCGCGCTGGGATCTCGACTTGGTCGCTGTGGAGGTCAATCGCTCGCAGCGTGGTGTATCCTGCGCCGGCGACCAGCGACGCCGAGAGAGCGTGCGTGAGGTGATCCCACCACGGGATCAGCGCATAGAACCATGCCGATCCAAGCGTGTGGAGGAACACCGCTGACGTAATCCACACGCCAAGCCATGGGTTGGGAGGAATGTTGTAGTTGCGTTCAAGCAGCGCCGGAATGAACGTGACGAACAGGCCAATCCCACCATTGGTGATCGCCTTCGGCTGGCCGAACAGCACGCCGTATCCGACGATAGTAACTAAGAGAACCTGCATCACCCTCGTGAGCCGCCGATGTGTCCGAGGGGACGAGCGAGCGCGGAGGGCGCCTCGAACACTCATCGGCGCACCACCCATCCTATCGCTCGGTGGAGGTATGCTTCGCGCCGCCGGAAGTACGCGTCGAAGAGGACTCCGGAGACGAGCCCAGCCAGCGTCACGTAGAGCCACTCGATCATCAGCGCCTTGTTTGTCGTCAACAAGTTGGTACCGAGCATCCGATCGGCGTTCCACCGTAGGACCGTCAACACTGCCGCTGTCGCCAGCGTCGTCATCACGACGAAGACGACAGCGAACCAGTGTGTCACGCGCAGCGTGGTGAACATGTGAAGTTCTACAGTGATGATCAGCGCGAACGCGGCGAGCGCGAGATACGCTGCGAAAGTTCCCACTTCTCCCCCAAAGAGCGCTCGCACCAGAACTGGCAACAGCGCCAGCCCAAGTACCTCCCATGGGAGCATCACTTTCGCGTTTCGAGCCGAGATTGCCGGTGCGAGCACAACAACGATCATAGCGGCGACGATAACCATTGGGAGGAGGTCAAAGTCGAACAGGCTCTCGACGAACACTCCTGCGAGTACTGTCACCATCGCCCACGCAACTAACGCGTTCGTCCGTCCGCTACGGAGAAACTGCCCCAGACGGCCCTCAATAGCGCCTTCTTCTAGAACGTCAGGTTCGGAGTTATCTGGAGCGCCTCCACCGACCTCAACCCCAGAGTTTCCATCCCTGGCGTCCGAAGCGGATTCGTCAGAATCCATACTCATACTCGGTTCGGTCCTCACATATGAATTGTCTTTGTAGCACGCCAGACATACGTACCATTGTTTGCTACTTCTATTTTTCAGACGTGAGTCCTTGATGGCAAATAGTATCTAAACGTTAGATTATTATCGTCACTAGGTGCTGAATCGTTTGGTATAACATCAATACCAACCGTTTTCTGATCAGAATATGACATCTGCGGAGAACTTCAGCAAAGAAAATTTCACTTGAGTCGCTGCGAGTCTCATACTGGTCGTTCGCCGCATAGTTCTAGCCATTTTTCTTTGATTACTTGTCTTGCAATCGTTGAACAACCTCCGTTGCAGCGTCTTGTTGGCTCCGAGCTGATTCTGCCAATAACTCTCCGCCCACAAGAGCCGGACTGATTACCGTATTGACCCCTACGAAGCGGAATTTCTCGATATTCTCTTTATTTGTCGCCGCAGCAACAATCCAGATATCGTCGTCTTGATTTCTCACGGTGATGGCTGTCATGATGTCTTCTGCATCGTTTTCTGTAGCAATAACGACGGCACGCGCTACATCTAGCCGAGCACGTTCGAATGTCGCATTTGATGTCCGAGAACCATGTAGCTCTAAAACATCTGGTTCAGTAACACTTAGTGCCTTATCGGTGTCAGAGATCACCAACAGTGGGCAATCACCCTGTAAATCATCAATAATCGGGATTGTTGATTGATCGTACCCAGCGATAACAATGTGATCTGAAAGCTGGTCAGGTTCAGCGTCGTTAGTCATTCCTAATGCCTTGCTGAAGCGGTTCTCAATGACGGGAGTTAAGAGTGTACCAAGCGCGACAGCGAACGTAACCGTACTAACGATTAAGACTGACAGGGCATACAAGCGGGCAAATCCGCTTTCCGGAACAGGTGTGGCGTCGCCGTATCCAACCGTGCTTCCAGTTACAATCGTAAAATAAAATGCATCTAATAGAGTGTCAATTCCACGGAAATCATTGCGAAGTGAATACGTTCCAATCGTACCGTACGCCTGCGCACCGACCAGAGCTAAGCCCGCAGCGATTTGTGTGTCAGTTAGTGTGATATTTCGGTCGAACACCTCTTTTTTAGTCAATAATACTATAAATACAATAAAAGAAAGCAGTACAAGCGGTGTGGAAAATGCGCTTGACTGAAGAACTCCCTGAATCGTTACCGTGAGAACGAGAAAAAGAGATGCGTACCATGCAGCCCGCCAGCGTCGCCGAAGACCGTAACTGGTGAGAAAAAGAAGGAACCCAGTTAGCGCCCCTGTAAAGCCAGCAGACTCTATCGCACTTGATGGCAACTGCTCGGCAATAAAATTAATTTTTGCGGCTCCTGTTAGCGTCGCCACACCTGTTACAATTGACAAAACAGAAAGTACAGCAACTAACTGTACAATTCCCTTCGTGGATTTTATATAACTAATTGAAACGGATTTTGCTGTGTCAATCACAGTTCTATCACGTAATTACGTATCGGGATTCTCAGACAATTCTGATGCTGTGAAGCCACCATCTTGAGCGAGATCTTACGTAACACGAGATCAATTGGATTCACTCTGGCCATAAGTTCTTGCTAGAGGAATAGAATCTTAAGTCCTGACAAACAAGAAGTCACCCACGCCACATCAACATACCTTTCTTGTAATGTGGCAATTAGTAGGTAAATGGAATATAGCTCAGGACTACGACGGCGGATCATCTTCGGAATTGGAGGGTTAGGATTATTAGCTGCTGTCATTTTTGTTTTAATCCAGTTTCAGGCGACGCTCATATTTACAATCTTTCTCTACTACGCAAGCCGCCCAATTTATCATAAACTCGAGAACCTCTCGCTTCCGTCGCGATTCCAAGGCCGTCGAGTTCCCTATCGGCGTCAAGGTCTTGCTATGGTTACAATTGCTATTTTCCTACTGCCGTTTCTCTTTTTGCTCACATACACCCTTGTACTGGTAGTACCCGAAATCCAACGGCTCGCTGGAGGGGATGGTCCCGGTGCAGCATACATCTCCGCACTACAGTCGGCACAAGGGAGTGGGCTCCCGGGTCCACTTGTAGGACTAGAAATTAGTGACATACTGGGGCTGAGTCCTGAGGAAGTCGTAGCAATCCTCAACGACCCCGCAGTTCAGACATGGGTCGAACAAATAGTTGCTACACTGACTGGTTCAGTCGGGTTCATCGCAAACGCAGCACTCCATGGATTCATTCTTCTGGCCGGGACATATTATATGCTTACCGACGGCTCACGGCTTGTAAACTGGCTCCTCGACAATTTTGATGAATCAGGTGTTGTCGGGTCATACGCAGTAGCTGTTGATGATGAACTGTCTTCCATTCTCTTCGGTAATATTTTAAACGCATTTGTGACGGGTATCATCGGAATTCTTGTCTTTTCTGGATACAATCTCGTTGCACCAGGAGCAGTAAACGTTCCATTTGCGCCCCTAGTCGGCGCACTCACTGGAGCAGGAAGTTTAATTCCTGTTGTGGGAATGAAAATTGTGTACCTCCCTGTCGGAGCAATTCTCGCGATAGCTGCTGTCACCAGTGGTCAGGCAAGCGCGTTCGGCTTCGTGCTCCTGTTTCTCGTTTTAGCGTTCGTAGTCGTTGATACAATTCCTGACTTTCTAATTCGCCCGTATGTGAGCGGCAACCGGACACATGTTGGGCTACTAATGTTTGCCTATATTCTCGGACCGATCGCGTTCGGCTTCTACGGGATTTTTCTTGGCCCAATACTGCTTGTTCTCCTCGCAGAGTTCTTTAGAACTGTTGCATCGTACGTGCTCACCGGCAGACAGCCACATGAACAATCAAGTCTCACGGACTACTGAATAGCCCTCTAATAGCAATGTCATCCGTCTTTAGTTAATACTCTAAGTAATCCTGTCTTGGCCCAGGTTCTGTTCGAATTCTGCCGACTTACTCTCGCTACGGCGAGAAATTCGTGTTTCTAGAGTCGGTTTATTGCTTGATTTCAGTGGATACAATGTTTGGCTCGGTTGATCAGTATGGTCCAACACTACCAAGTATATTTCTACCTGAGTATATTACTTCCAAGCTTAACTAAAGACGAATGACGATGGAGATCTCACCGCCATTCAATCGTACAAGAGAGTGGGTGGTGTGAGCGTTAGTCGTCTCTCGAACGGTTGAGGAATGCGAGCGCTGCGCCAAGAAGCGTGAGATTTTGAAGGAACGATGTGAGTTCTCCGTCACGCTCTTCCTCATCAACTGCCCAAAAGTCATGCATGAATGGCGTCACACCTAGCAAAAACGCAGCTACAGCGCTCGCCGAGAGTTTGGGGGCCTTCCACATGCCAATTCCAATCCCCCCGCCGAGGAGGAGAGCACTTCCTGCCGGGACGGACTTCTCTGCGTCGGGGACCCCTTTGGCATCGGCGTATGCCACCCGTCCTTCATGATTAGCGAAATTCCGCACAGCGAGCGCGACAAGGCCAGTCCCGAACAGCAAACGGCCAGGGAGAGGTGGTGTTTCTGTGTCGTCAGTATCAGTCTCAGACATTACTGTTTGGTAAATCGCTGAGCAATTTAACAGTCATGATCGTCGGACGCTCTTGGGTAGAGGATTGTTGCTCAGTTCTCAGCTGGAGCCAGAAGTCACAACAGGCCAGGGTGGCACGACCGCGTCACCCGACGAACGATGTTCCCTATCAAGACGCTCGTCTCGGAGCGTCGCGCCGTGAACCTGTTACAGCAGGTTCGCTGGCGCGACGGCATCTATTGCCCGCCTGCCGTGGCGAATCTGTGATTCGGTACGGCAGCTATCGCGTGTTTCAGCGGTATCTGTGTAAGGATTACGACCGCACATTCAACGATCAGACCGGCACGATCTTCGAACATTCTGCGGTGGTACTCAGAAAATAGTTTCTCGCAGTCTACATCTACATCCGCTTCAACACGAGTCTCAGGCAGCTATACGTAGAAGTGGTAGACTGCAAACCCTAATATCCCAACCCAGCGGCGCGTTGCCGTGGGATTCCCGTGTCTTCAGACGCGGGAGGATGTCAAGAGCGTACTCGAAACAGGATAGTCAGCGCTATCCCGTAACTGGCGAAGGAGTCCAACACTCAGATACCATATCTATTAAGTACATCTCCGCAAAGTAACAGAAAATGGCCAAACAACATATTTTCACACAGATGATCCCCGACCGAGACGAGCCAGCACTCTATATCAATCCCCGCTCTGAACAAATCGCAGCCTTCGCAGAGGAAGCAGTAACCGTTGAGGATCAGCCCAAGGTCCGGCTCCTCGCAGACTCCGCTGAAATCAAAGACGCCCTCTACAGCTTCCTCACGGCATCAAGAATAGCCGAACTCATCCACCGGGAGCAACTCAGCCTCCGGACACTCACGGAGCCAGTCCAGAATACCATCTTCACAACCGAGTCTGAGGCTGTCGTTCCTGTGATGGACAAGCACAGTATCTCGAGCTCGGACCCCGAACTGATCTCAACAGTCTACAGTGAGTTTGACTCCAGATTCGAAGCCGCCGAGCAGTATCACCTCCGGACACCCGCCCTCTCAGTAGTGAAAGAAACGCTCCGAGAAGAGATCGGCGACGACGTCGCAGACGAGCTCAACCAAGTCCTCGCACACGCTGAAGAGATTTCCAAGAGGAACGAATACCTCAGTATCGTCGAGATTATACTCATCCTCGCAGCCCGCAACGAAGTCCTCCTCTACGACATCTCGAAGTGGGGAGAAGATACGGGTATCGCTTCGAAAGCAACCTTCTCACGGGCCAAATCAGCACTCGAAGACGCTGACCTCATCGAGACTGAAAAAGTCCCAATAGATGTTGGCCGCCCACGCCTTCGACTTCTCGCAACTGACAAAATCGCTACGGTAGACCTGAAAACGCTCTCTACCGAGTTCCGGTCCACGTTGTAGCATCCACCCGACGACAGCGACGGGAATACGCTCATTCTCCAACTCAAGCGTGAGAGCAAACAGACAAAACCACCGCCTAGAGGGAGTGAGACGGGTTCCAGAACACGCGGTCTCCAGACCAATAGTATTTCAAAACTCGAACACGTAACATATGATATGTACGATCTCACTGGGTTTCAGCGAGACCTGCTGTACGTCATTGCCGGACTCGATGACCCTCACGGACTCGCGATCAAAGACGAACTCGAGGACTACTACGAAAAAGAAATCCATCATGGCCGACTCTATCCGAATCTCGATACGCTCGTTGAGAAGGGACTCATCGAAAAGGGGCAGCGCGATCGACGGACCAACGAGTACAGCACCACCCGTCGAGGCACGAGAGAGATTGAAGCTCGGGCTGAATGGGAAGCCAGGTATATTGACCACAGTGAGTGACTGAGCTGCCGTACTCGGACCACTCTCGGCGTTGTGAGGGCTTCACCTGCTGTTCAGACGCCGAGGGCGCCAGCAACAACACTGCCGGCAAGGAACGCGATCACTGAGGTGACGGCCCCAAGGGCGAGGAGCGCGTAGTTCGCGAGGGGATTCGCTGCCTTCGCGACATCAAGCGTGTACGTGTCATCTCGGAGCGGTTCGAACGGACGAATGCCCATCGGCGTAAGGACATCCGCGAGGAGGTGTCCGATGACGATTATGGCGCCGACCACAAATCCGAAACCGCCGAGCGCGATCGCACTGCCGACACCCATACTACTCCCGACGAGAGCCCCAGCGACGCCGAGAACGGTACCGACAAGAAGTGCGAACCACACGGTATGCGTTGGCCCACGGTGGCGGACAAACGGTACACGTTGATCCCAGTCGGGGATCATTGCTCCAGCGACTGTAACGGCGCCGCCAGCGATCGCTAGCTCCACAGCACCGGCCGCGACTACGAGAAAGCCGACTGGTGCGTACGCAAGCAGCGACCCACCGTAGTGTCCTGGTCGATGCATCTCGTCTATGGTGACGAACGCTATCGGTAATAGCCCTTCGGCATTTCCGGTGACAGTCACCCTCGCAACCGCTCTGAGGGGATGAAAGCCTGCTAAGTCCCCAGCGTGCGTGAAGAGGTACTGGGGTGGTCAAAGGCCGATGATTCAACAGCATCTTAGAACGCGTGGCTCTGATTGGCCTACCTGCCAAGGACGCACTATCATGGGAGGTCGCCCGGATGCCATCAGCATCCGGGCGGCGAGCCCGAATAGGTGTGGCTCCCTTCACGCATTTCCCACTCCAGAGGAACCATGTACTACCTCGGAATCGACCTTCATAAAGATGAGTCACACGTCGCTGTTTTGGACGACGATGCCGAGGTCGTCGAAGAGATTCGCGTCGCAAACGCGAATCTCGACGAAGTCGCCAAAGAATACGCTGGAGCCAAAGCTGCGATCGAAGCAACCAGCAACTACTACACGGTCTACGACACCCTCGACGAACATCTTGACGTGGTCGTCGCAGATCCGAGCTAAACCAAGGCGATCGGCTATGCTGAGGCGAAAAACGACCGGCTCGACGCGAAGTTGCTCGCGCAACTTCGCCGAGCCGGCATGATCGCTGAGAGTTACGTTCCGCCCGAAGAGCACCGGGAGCGCCGCGCACTCGTGCGCGGCCGGAAGCGATTAGTCGTGAAGCGGACGGATTTCAAAAACGAAGTCCACGCTGTTCTCGACAAACACGGGATCACCTACGACTGGGATCCGTTTAGTGTGAACGGGAGAGAAATCCTCGCCGAGTGATCAGCGTAACCTCTGAACATCTGGAAGGAATGTCTCGATCCAGTCACTGGCGAAGCTCAGCCGGTGACTCAACCGGAGAAGGCTTTGTTGAAATCCCATTCTTCAGACAGGTTCTTGTCTGAAACAGCTGGTCGCTGAACGTACCTATTGGCCATAAGAGATTTATGAACTCGTTGGGTTTGAATCAACTATGGCCCTCTCTCTGTCAGCAACTATCGTCTACAGCTTTGTCGCGTCTGCTATCGTCGGCCTCTCCTTTAGTTTTCTCACCGATCGTGTCTCCGTGAAAATGGGGCTTCTCTTAGCGGTTTCTACTACAACTGGTCAGGTAGTCGTGAGAATGCTGTGATCAGTATATCGAGCGCAACCGGGTCAGAATATATCACTTCTTGAGGATTTCAACAGAGCCTCGGAGAAACATCTCGGTGAGATACTCACGAAATTGATCTTTATCCTCGAATATTTTCGGTGAAATTTCGCGCTTGAGATCATTCCACAGCGGTTCGATTGCGTTCAGCGTCGGCGAGTACGGTGGGATGAAGACGAACTCGATGCCGAGTTCGTCGGCACGCTGTTGGGTGAGATTTGCGTGATGTGAGCCGTAGTTGTCTGCTACGAGCAGAATCCGCCCGACCGGATTCTGCTCGCGGATCTCTTCGAGCGCCTCCACTATCGTCTCCTTGACGAGCCGCTTTTTGTACATGATCACGCTCTGGCCAGTCAGCGCATAGAACCCGATCGACCGCCATGGAAACGTCACTAATGGCTTTTCGATGGTGACGGTCCGGTCGAACGACCACATTCGTTGAGAATTCTCGAATGGCTGTGGCCATGCCTCATCGAAAAAAAGCCCAGTACGACTGGATCCACCTCCGGTTGCTCATCCTCGCCGAGCGCCGCCTCGAGGCGCTCGGCGAGAATCTCGTCTGCATCGTCAGGACTGCATGGATCCATCGGACGAGGCTTCGCGTAGTTCATTCCGGCTTGGCGAAGCTTACGGCTGAGGTGTGCTGGGTGGTAGGTGACGCCGTAGCGATCTTCGATGAGTGTATGAATTTGCCGTAGCGTCCATGGTTGGCCTTTTTCGAGGAGTTCACAGAGCTCCTCGAACTGTGCCGAGGAGAGCTTCGGCGGCGGCAGGCCGCCGAATCTGGGACGGAGTCCTTCGACACCGCCATCATTCCATGCGCGAGCCCATCGACGTGTCGTAGCTCGAGAGATTCCGACGCGGTCGCCTGCTTGCTCGCGTGTATCGCCCACGTAGATATTCTTCACGTAGCAGAGTCGTCGGACGAGACGGGTCTCGTCCGCCTTCTGAGCTTCGCCGATCGCCTGATCAAGTTCCACCTCGGTCAAATGTCTCACGAGAAGACCACGCTGACTGCCCTTCATCGCATCCTAGAGGCTTTGAGAGGGGTCAACTCTTTCGCAGACTACTCAAGACACAGGTATTCTCCTTGATTCTGTATAATATGGGACCTTTTCCGGTCCATACTATTTCGTCACGCAGGCGCGCGAGGCGCCTGTCGCCCTCGACGGCACTACGAGGCCATCGAAGATGGTTGATCGAGACGATCGTTGCTGGGCTGTTCACGACGACTGAGGATACTAACAGTTGAATTCATTCATTCGGTATTGACAGCACCTCGCGCTAACAGTAGTTGCCAGCAGTAGTACTGTGACCCGACTCGAAGTCTGTCTTGAGTCACTCGGCCTGCTCCACCGGTAGGCGTTGTCAAGTTCCGGCAGCTTTATACTGACTAATTATTTAGTTAGAGTGCTGGTTACACCAGCAACCCCACTCCGACGCCATCTCCCTCGCTGTGATTCTCTTGGATCGCGGCCCAACGTCAAGTGGGACCAGGAGAAAAGCTCTCTGGAGGTCTGGAGGGCCCTCCAGAGCGGCTGGCTCTCTTTCAGAAAACTGGTCAAACACGACAACCAGTTACCTGATAATTAGCAGATGAAGGCGTAAGTCCCCAACTCGACAACCAAGGGCCGGACAGGCCCAAGCGCGGTAGATTGGATAATTCACTGTTCGCTCTTGTGGCGGAGATTGTTGGTGAGTCATAGCGCAGTTCCAAGAATCTTTTTCAGCGCTTCTTGCCCGTTTTTCGGAACGCTTCACCGCGGAGCTGAAAAGTTCGGAAATACGGTGCGAGGGCTCTGTTGAAATCCTCAAAAGGTGATATATTCTGGCTTACTGCGTTCAATACCACTCATATATCATTCAGGTTCAAACGTGTTTTAGCTTATCTTCTCTCAAATATTTATTAAATAATCAAAAGAAACTTAGGAGAGATGGATCAGTACGACCTATGGCTATTTCTCCCGATTACAACGATACTGTTCCCAGCGATACTGTTGACACTTACGCTGGTCGCACAGGACCCGCAGTATTTCCAAAACGGGATCTACCGTTTCTCGCTGGGATATTTTATCGTTGTAACCCTTGTGTATCCATACCTCATAATGCGCAGTTTGACGAACTCAGAGATGGTGCTATCTGACGCCAAAAAATATGCTGTTATAGTTGGTGTTTTGACACTCGGTGGTATCCCGCTCGGACAGGTAGTCTTCTCGCTAGTCTATGGTCTCGTCGTGTACCCCTCCGAAGCACCAGTCTCCTGAGGAAGTAAGAGACGAATAAAAGAATGCGCCGTCAATAAATTTCTCAACCAGATATGAGTGAATCAGCGGTCAGTTCGCAACTCTCATCGACCGGCTGTTTCAGGCGAATCTGTGTCTGAAGAATAGGATCTCAACAGAGCCACTGAGGAGGAACTCGCAGACGTGACAAAAGACCTCCTGTGACAGTTGTAGAGCCGCACTATCTGCGTTATTTTTGAGTTTCGCCGCCATCAACCGGGAGTGACTGCCCGGTAATGTACGACGCTTCATCGGAGCACAGCCAAACGATAACGTTGGCAACCTCCTCTGGAGTCGCAGCCCGCTTCATCGGAACTTCTTCGACAATTGAACTGCGTTCTGCTTCAGACATCGACTCCAAGGCTGGCGTCTCTACAATTGTCGGACAGACCGCATTGACGCGAACGTCATCTGTAGCGGTTTCTAAGGCTACTGTGCGTGTTAGACCGACTACGCCGTGTTTGCTGGCGGCGTACGGTGCCCGCCCGGGGCTCCCACGGAGTCCAGCCTTTGAAGAGACGTTGACGATGGCGCCGCCGCCGGTGTCCTCTAATGCGGGGAGTTCGTATTTCATACCGGCCCAGACGCCAGTCTGATTAATATCGAGGATGCGGTTCCACTCTTCCTCATTGATTTCTTGGACTTCGGCTGGTGTGTTTCCGACCGCAGCGTTGTTGACGGCGTAGTCGAGTCTCCCGTGTTTGTTGAGCGTGGCATCGACGAGAGCTTCAATTGACTCACTGCGGCTGGTGTCGACCTCGATGAAGGTTGCATTGCCATTCTCTTCTTTGATTTGTTCAACAGTCTCTTGCCCAGCCTCCGTGTTGATATCGGCAACGACGACTGTAGCTCCTTCAGTGGCAAATCGGTTGGCAGTTGCGCGGCCGATGCCGGAACCGGCGCCAGTCACGAGTGCGACAGAGTTCTCATAGTCGTACATCAAGTACTTATACTGAATATATAGTCAAGTAGTTTTTGGTATTTCCAGTAAACTCCAAATTTCTCTGTCCTCGTCGCCATTCTGTTGCCAAGAGAAGACGGTATATTTATATATTAACTGTTTGTTCACATTAACGAGTTCAAACAGCTGAGCGACTACCAATTCAAACACATGACGCGACATCAATCAGCCCCGTCTGAGCCTCCACTTGCCTATTGCCACGACGCCGTCCAAGACGTATCGCGCACATTCGCTCTCACCATCGATGCACTCGAGCCACCGTTGGCCGACCAGATCTGCGTTGGTTACCTGCTTTGTCGAATTCCGGATACGATTGAGGATGCAACCCACATCTCGGCGGATACTCAACAAAGGCTCTTGAGGACCTACTACGCGAGCCTCGACCCTGAATCACCAACGTCGAGCGAAGTGTTCACCCGTCAGGCCCGACAGTACATGCCAACTCGGTCTTCTGTAGCAGACTGGGCACTTGTCGGAAACACGGCGACCGTTATGGCCGCCTTCGAACAGTTCTCACAGGAGACACAGGAGGCAATGCGACCTCCTATCCGTGAAATGATCACGGGGATGATTCGGTTCACCGGGCGATACGCGGACGAGTCGGGAATTCGAATCCAAACGCATACTGAACTCCGAAGCTACTGTCACTACGTCGCCGGTACTGTTGGGGCACTAATCACGAACCTCCTCGCAAAGCAACCACTCACGACTTCCCGCGAGGAGGCCCTGCGAAGGAATGCCGAACATTTCGGTCGGCTCCTACAATTGGTGAACATTGCAAAAGACGTCCACGAGGACTACGTAATCGAAAACAACGTGTACCTCCCAGGTGAGTGGCTAGCAGCCGAAGGAATTCCACAAGATCAAATCATTCATACGGACTACCGGGACGAAGCTATATCGGTGCTTTCACGAGTCCTTGAGTTGGCTAATCAGCACCTCGACGCTGCTCAATCCTACATCGAAGAAATGCCCTTGGGCAACGGAAACACCGTCGTCGCATGGGCAGTTCCATATCTTCTAGCTGTTGGGACTCTTCGAGAACTCCGGACAAACCCCGGAACCGCATTTGCTCCGGAGACTGTGAAGGTATCGCGCACAGAGGTTCGGACCATCCTGAATGCGGCGTCTGCTACTGATCGGCAGTGTCTCACCTCCCTCCGAGAACAGATTACTGACAACCCGCTCGAAGAGCTACCACCTCGTCTCGCTCTCTGACAGTCCCCAAGCACTCTCCACCTGATTCCGGGGGCGACAAACGGGACTTGTGGACTCTGATGAGCTCAACTGGTGGCAGAAAAACCAGTCACGTCGTTTTTATTCGACTGCCGTTGAAATACGGTCGAGGTAAGCATCGATTGTGGCTTTCAATGGCTCAATCGACTGCTCTGGGTTGTACACTGTGAGGCGTCGGGCACGAATTCCGATAAGAAGTGAGAGGAGTGTTTCTGCTTCCACCTCAACGTCGACGTCGACAAACTCGTTGGATTCGATACCACGACGAAGAATGTCCTCGAGAACCATCCTTACCCTCTCTTCGACTTCTAGGTATTGCTCACGAACTGCCTCATCGTGTGGTGCATTCATTCGAAGTTCGAACATCGACAACATCAGTCGATAGGGTTCTTCGTTGACCGTCGTTGGGAGGAGAAGTTCGATAAGATCGTCAAGTTCCTCGCGAGGTGACGATCCTTCTTCGGGGAGGGTCGCAAGAAATCCACCGAGAATGTATTTGAGGAAATCAACGAGAAGATCATCTCGACCGTCGTAGTGGTAGTAAATAAGGGCTTTACTACGGTCAAATTCATCGGCGATGTGCTGGATAGTGAGGTCGCTGTAGCCGTGTTTCTTGACGGCGATGTGGGTAGCTTCCATGATGTCCCGTTTTCCGGGATCCATGTCGTCGCCGTAGTTTTCGAAACTCATTAGATGTACATGTTGTTTCAAACGGCCTGTCCCTTTTGATTGTTCTGCGAATTGGACTCTGTTGGCTCTGTTGAAATTCGGTTGGAAGGAACACTGTCACACGCTCTTTCCACTCCGATGAACGCTGACGAATCGCCACTCGGCCGCTGTCCAGAATGTGGTGAAGAGATCTCGGAAGCGTGGGTTCTTCTTGAGTACGAGAAGAACGACGGTACCGAGGGCGTATGGACTGAGTGTCCGGCATGCGGGGATGTTGTAGCCCCGGAGTAGTCGCAGACAGCAGAGTAAAGTGCGCTACGCCCCGTCTACTGTGTACGGTATTCAAATGAAGATCTCAGAAGAACTTCACTGTCTGTTCTCGGGGAAGATCGAAGACCGCGATGGGTCATATGTAGTTGAAATACCGGAGCAAGAGGTCCGTCTTGGGGGGCTGCAGGCTGATGAGACGTACCGTGTGGCCGTGCTGTCGGCACCCACGATCAACGAGAACGATACTGACGCTAACCCACAACCCGAGCAATCGACACAAACGCCACCTGTTGAAGAGGGTGAACAACGCACCGTCGAAATCGAAGACATTGGGGACCAAGGGGATGGCATCACGCGTGTTGACCATGGGTTCGTTGTTATTGTTCCTGACACGAAACAAACTGAACGTGTGACAATCGAGATTACCGATGTACGCGAAAATGTCGCCTTCGCTGAAGTTGTCGAGCGCATCAGTTACTACGAGTAGTCTAAAGCGTTCATTCTCTCTGTCTGCGGACGGGACTGCGTGACCGATACTCACTCTTCAGCAACCAACTGTTTCATACGATATTGCGTCGGAAGAACAGGATTTCAACCGTGCTACGGAGCCCCCTAACCTCGATTATGATGGGTCAATCAGTTGTCGTGGTCGACGTACTGACGTTCCCACTCAACCCGTGCCTCAATCTCTCTGTTCCCGCGACGAGTGGTTGTGTACTCGTTGGTTCGCCGGTCGCGCTGGCTTTTCTCAATGAGTCCCTTCTCGACAAGTGTGTCAAGATTCGGATACAGTCTGCCGTGGTGGATTTCCTTCTCATAGTATTCCTCGAGTTCCTCTTTGATTGCGAGTCCGTGCGGGGCATCAAGGCCAGCAACTACGTACAGCAGATCTCGCTGAAACCCAGTGAGGTCATACATACCTCAACAATATTTTCCATCTTTTGAAACACTATTGATTTTGGAATTGTAGTCTCATCTCTCTTATTTACCTGTACTGACCGGAACCGGGCCGAAATGTATTTCTTGCTGAGTATTTCAACAGAGCCAGCTTCATTAAAGAACGACTCTACCGAAGGATCATCTTACAGGGTCGCTGAACTCATCCATCCCAGCGTTCACCCTGCTCTTTGGTGTGCCACGCGTTCTATGACGCCCTCATACTAGGACGACTCGTTCGTGGAATTTGTCTCGGTGCGGCAAGCCATGAGGGTTGACAGAGTATTCATCATGGGCTCTCCCTCAGAATCAATCTCTACCCGTGTTGACGACTGGTTACAGTCGAAATTTTCGGGTGTTACCTGTTCGCTGGCCGTCATCCCTGTTTCGAGTACATCAACCAATAGCGTGTATGTACCGCTCTCAGTGAGGGTGAGTAGTACTGTGCTCTCAGGTTCGACCGTGTAGAGCCCATCAAATTGCGCCGTCGAGTCGGCCTCAACGAGCATTCTGGCCGTCCACGTTTCGTCCGACGGATTCCGGAGCATGAACGTGTGCGTGAATTGCCCCGTGTCAGCGGGGACTGGCTCGTCACCAAGTGTGTGCGACACAACCTCGTCGGAGGGAGCCGTTTCGGAAACAACACCGGGACACGCCATCCGCGTCGAAATACTCGTGGAGCCGAGCGTGCCATCCTCATGAACGCTGACCGTCGTTTTGGTTACGTTACAGGTGAATTGGTGAGGGTCGAGAGTGACTACCTCGGTCGCATCCAACTCAGGAACCGTGATCCGAACGGTGTACGTGCCGAGATCGGTAAGCGACGCAACGATACTCGCGTTTGCTTGGAGCTCCACCGATTCCTCAAATACTGTCTCGCTGGCGGTCGAAATTGTAATGATTCCGTGATGGGTCGCCTCCGTGGGATTTCCGAATGCGACGTGGTGAGCTGTTCTGAGACCACGCTCTTCGAGCGATGCGGTCCCGATAGATCTCTCAGCGGTGTCGCCAGCTTCGATACGTGTCTGTTCCGACCTTTGATCGGTCTCGTTTTCTGTGCTCTTGGAGATATTAGATTCCGCTTCTGAGTCTGATTCGGATGATTGGCTCAATGCTGCTTGGGAGGTACAACCCGCTGCTGCGGTCGAGAGGCCAATCCCAGCACTTGCCAGAAACAGTCGACGTTTCATACACTACCATTAGCGGGGGGAGACATCGTCCTATCCCAGATTCAAATGCGTCTTTGAGTCCTAGAAACGCTCTCACGCTGCGTGAGTGTGACTTCGTGTTGGACGATAGGTCCGCCAGTACCACGTCACAAAGAGAGACAAGATCACAAGGATACTGACCGCTAAAAGGAATCCACCCGGGCCGGTTCCGAACGTAACGAGTGTCTCCCACAGAGTTGGATCCGGCTGTGGAGGTTCTCCGCCCCGAGACACTGGTACGGGTGTTGATACTGACCAGCGTGCGTGGACGATGACACTGACAACACCGACGATCCCGACTGCGCCAAAGACACGACGCAACGCGGTTGTAAGTGACGGAGTTGTTCGTTCTGCTCCCGCAAAAAGGACAAGCGCGCTATTCGTCGGAGCATACACATCCATCTCGCGCCCTTGCTCGGAATACCACGTCTCTATCACTTCCACTAACTCTGCGTCTTGAAGCCGGTCAAGGTGGTAGCTGATATTCTGTACTGAAGAGTCGATCTCGGCAGCAATATCCGACGCCGTCGTCGGTTCTTCATAAATTCGACTAAGGATACGACGGGCCGTTGTTGACGCGACTGCCGATAGAATCTGTTCCGCAGATTTGTCTTCGAAGTCAACGAGTCTCGGTTCTAACCCACGATCAGATGCTGACCTGGCTGTTGGTTTTAGAGGAAGTAATGAGGCCATAGTCGTCCTATCCGTTTACGTATCAATAACACTACGGAAGACTCAAAGAACTATTTGAATTTGATGCGCCGAATAAAAAGTCGAATCAGGTTTCGTGAGTTTGTTCACTGAAATATCTAAAGAGTAGCATCCCCACAGATCCATTTTTGCCGTCTTTCGAATATCGGATTAGGATACTCACCCGACCGTGGAGACGGTTGTAAATTGGTAAGGTAGGCTAGTTCACAGGGTCATCAGGTACGCAATCCAAACTAAGACTGAGGCGGCACCAATGCCGCCCATCAGGTAAGTGTACAACTTTCGTGTTTTGCCATGGATTTTATAGCTACTGTAGATTGAGACAAGCCCTGCTATTGGGATCAGAACGACCGAAATGATTGTACTAACTGCCCCAAGTATGAGGTACTGACGTGTATTTGTCTGGTCTGTTGTGGCTGTTTCTGACATTGACCTATCTGTTACTGAATATCTATTCAATATTTAAACTGGTGGTTTTTCAAAAGGCATTTCTGGTGTACAAAACAATTAATATATGTCGCTGGACGAAACCTCGGGAGCTAGGGACAAACGTTGGGCTAAGTACAATTGCCTGGCTATCGGGTCAATGACGACTTTTCGAAGCGGTGTAAGACTACTCTCACTACACGCTATCTTGTCTACAGGTCATTGAGACCACCTTCAGTATGAATCTAAGACCAGATTGGTACTTCTCCTGTCCGGTCCACAAGAAGATTGACATTACAGCTCTAGTAGTCATGGTAACATAGTGTATGGCAAAACAGAAGACACGTAGCCAAAACAAAAAACATATATACTGACAATACAGTCAATCTGCTATCCTGCAAAATGGACGATAAGCTATTGGTTAGAACTATTAGGATGATCTACCATAAGCATCAAAAAAAGTTACCATTTCTGCCGACAATATGGTGCCAAATACGTTGGTGAGATTGAACCAGAATGACTACACTATCAACTATCGACGAGCGGCGAAACACAATCGACGAACGTCTAGAAGTTGCGTTAGGAAGCGTTGATGACGAGTCGGTAGGTCTGGCTAACTCAGCTATTGACTCGTGTCCGGACCGTTGGTACGGACAATTGGTGGCTCTTTCTTATGCTACAATTGCTGATCAACCGATTGCTGATGTAGTATTATCGGCATCGGCCGCAACTGAGCTACTCCACGGATACTGTCAACTGCGAAGTGAACTGTTCAACCAACTCCACGTGAGTCAACACAACTCTCTCACTAGGGACCCAGTGAAAATGCTGTTGGCGGGAGATTATCTCAACTCCTCGGCTTACACAGTCTTTTTACAGGCGAATGATCCGCAATTCGAAAAAGCTCTTGAGGCTATCATTGGGACATCAAAATCTTTGATAGATTCATTCAATACTACACGAACCCAACCCATTGATACGTATACATATCTTGACGAGATCGTTGGCACATTAGGTGAAGGCGCAACAACTGTTGGAGCCAAGCTTGCAGGAGGCAACACTACCCTTACTGACGAGTTCGCTAACTTGGGCCGGGCCCTTAGTTCTGCACATTATGCGTTTAACATCCTTGAATTGAACGAGCACAAGTCTGTGCCATCTATTGAATATCTACAGTACGACGAATCCGAACTCTGCCAGTACGGCGCAAGGCATTTTAGAGGAGCTATACACGCTCTCAACGAACTTCCGGATTTCGTAGATATTGAACCACTTCTGGACCTAACTGAGGCCTATTTTGAGCAGAATATGGGATATTATGAGTGGATATAATTTCAGATTACTGGTCTTTGTTGAAAGTGTCGTCGCTTTTTTTGCTGCGAATGGACCTATATAAGTGTTCATCAAAAGCTACTCCCAATGATTCCCGCACCTTTAGGCGCGGGAGGGGTCAATGTGCGAGCTGATTAGCGAGACGCTTTGAAACTGTTGTGAGATACACCGTACCCCACATTGCGACGAGTATCGAACCAATCCCATTAAAGATTAAGTCGATAATCGTGTCGTCAATTCCGTGTTGCGCGAGAACGGGGTCAACCCCAAGGAGGAGCGCACTTTGATCGAGGGCAAACTCGAGTATCTCCCAGACTACGCCGGTCGCGAGGACGACCATGAGAGTGAACACGAACATCGCCCAAGGAGGGAAGTGAATTGATGAGGCGTGGAGGTGGATCGTCCTGAGGAACGTGTACCCTGCTGCGGCAACGACTGTCGCCGAAAGTGTATGAGTAAGTGAATCCCATGCCGGTATCAAGCCGTAGAGCCCGACGGTCCCGAGAACGTGGAGGAAAACTGCGCCAGTTAGCCAAAGAGCGAGTGCGGGTTCGATTGGGATACCGTAGTCCCGTTCTATCACTGCCGGGACAAAGGTAATGACCAGTGCAACCCCCGAATTTATTACGAGCGGAACTTGGACTGTCCAGAGTCCGCATCCAAACACTAGCGCTAACCCTACTTGCATCGTGCGGACGGCTTGTCGTTGCTGCTGTGGTGAGATACCTAACCTGTCGCTCAGGACGTGTGATTGAGCGTTTCTCTCCGTTCCGGCTGTCGGCGGGTCAACCCGCAATTGATTATCAGTCGAAACTGACGACCGTCGAAAGTGTAGATAGAAGATGCCGCCAGCGATGACTCCGGCGATAGCAGCGGCAACAAACTCGATCATCACCGCCGTATTGATCGCGTCCTGCGTGCGCCCGTTGAGCAGAAACGTCGTCCCGAACATAACATCGGAGATCCAGCGGACGATATTGAGGACAGCCGCCATCGCGAGTGTGAAAACACCGGTGAGTACGATGGTGAACCACGGGGCCAGTCGGAGCGTCGTCAGGTAATGGATTTCGACCATCAACAGAAGGCCGAGGGTCGCGAGAGAGAGACTGGGGACGACTCCTAGTCGAAGGGAGGAAACAGTCCTGACGTCCCAGAGAATGGGAAGGCAGATTAAAAGTAGAAAGTACCATGGAGGCGTCACCGTCGGGTCGCGAGCTATTACAGCTGGGATGATGACAATCGCGATCGCTACTAGACTAAACAGGACTGATTCATATCGACCAGTCACGAATCCTGTATAGGCTGTCCCACCTAGCACGAGCGTAAAGACCAGAGACAGGAGGGTGTTTGCCCTCGATTTGATGAACACAGGGATAGATCTGTCAGGGATCATCATACGGTTTGAGTCAGAAGCCGATTTCGGCATAGGTCAGTCTCAATTTCAGACAAAGGGATCTATGATAGGAGACGCTGGATGCGCTTCTCCATCGGTGGATGCGTGGACATTGCCCGCTGTATGAGGTTGCGATCAGGGCTAGAGATACAGAGAGTAGCCACTTGTTGGTGGGAACCCTGATCACGGCGGCGCGGTTTCTCGTATCTGCTGGTACGCTGATTTACTGGTTTACCAGTACGCTGATCTGTAGATCGAGAGGCGTGCTGATTTCCTTGGTGGATCTTCTTAAGTGCGCGAACGAGCGGATCCCCGGAGCCGATTGCGCGGCGGGCGTCGGCATCCGCGACGTACTCGCGGTGTCGGCTGATGGCGAGTACAAATGGCATCACGAAGAACTGTACGAGGTTCCCGACTACGATGGCAAGGAAGAAATCCACGATGTCGTTGTCGCCCGTAAACAGCACAATGTACTGTGCGACAATGCTGACGATCGAGGCGATTCCTTGGCCGATTTGTATCGTAATAACGTCGCGGTTGTCGATATGTGCGAGTTCGTGCGCTAGGACGCCCTCAAGTTCGTCCCGGTCAAGCAATTGAATGAGTTCGCGGGAGACAACGATGGTCCCGTTGCCGCGGCGGCCGACCGCGAATGCATTCGGCACGCCCATGTTCGCGGTCTTTAGACTCGGCATCTTCAGATCCTTCTCATTACAGACCTTCTCGACGAACAGGTAAATTTCTGGATATTGCTGTTTATCCATCTGTTCAGCGCCGACGCTCTTGAGCGCGGCCCACTTTCCAACCTTATACTGGATGCCCACGAGAAGAATACTGCCGACAATGGCAAGCGCGAGGATGCTCTGACTCTGCCCGAAGAAATACCACGCTACAGCGACGGCTACGGAATAGAACGCGAAAAGGATAGTGCCGACGACGGCCATCCGTATCTTAAGTCCGAGATGTCGCATAGCGAGCGGTATGTAGCCGAAGTATAAAACCTTACTTATATATTGACAATATAGTCAAAGATTTTGAGAAGCAACATCTGAACGCAGCATGTACATTCTACCGTAGGTCGTTTCCCAGTTGCTGGCAGGGAGCCGCCGGATTCGAATTATTGATCAGGGTGTCGGCGAAGAAGTAGATAATCTCGCGAGTCATGTGAGCGCGGCCAACTGCGTCATTGAGTCTCAATCTCACCCATGGTTTATTTAATCAGAATTGATTTCTTGGTAGTATCATGAGTTTCGACGCCGAAGCAATACGTGCGGATTTCCCTGTCCTCGACCGGCGCGTGAACGGACATCCGCTCACCTACCTCGACAACGCCGCGACCACGCACACCCCTCGCCAAGTGTACGACGTCTTCGAGGAGTTCTACGCGGGATACAACGCGAACGTTCACCGTGGGATCCACGAGCTGAGCCACGAGGCATCGCTCGCCTACGAACGGGCGCACGATCGCGTCGCCGACTTCCTCGGCGCCGACGGCCGCGAGGAGGTCGTCTTCACCAAGAACACCACCGAGAGTATCAACCTCGTCGCGTACGGCCTCAGCCGACACCTCGACGAGGACGACGAGATCGTCGCGACGGAGATGGACCATCACGCCTCGCTCGTTACCTGGCAGCAGATCGCCAAGCGCACGGGCGCGACCGTCCGCCACATTCCCGTCACGACCGACGGCCATCTCGACATGGAGGTCGCCAGCGACATCGTTACCGACGACACCGCGGTCCTCTGTACACCCCACGTTTCGAACGTGCTCGGATCGGTCAACCCCGTCGCGGACCTCGCAGCCCTCGCGCACGACCACGACGCGTACGCGATCGTCGACGGCGCCCAGTCTGCGCCGACGCGCCCCGTCGATGTGGAAGCGATGGACGCGGACTTCTTCGCGTTCAGCGGGCACAAGCTTGCCGGACCGACCGGGATCGGCGGGCTGTACGGAAAGCGTGAGCTGCTAGAGGACCTCGACCCGTTCCTTTTTGGTGGGGAGATGATCCGGAACGTAACGCTTACTGACTCCACATGGAACGGGCTGCCTTGGAAGTTCGAGGCCGGCACGCCTCCCATTGCGGAGGGCATCGCGCTCGGCGCGGCCGTCGACTACCTCGCTGAGCTCGGCATGGACGCCGTCCGCGACCACGAGAACGACCTCGCGCAGTACCTCCTCCGAGAGCTCGCGGACCGGGAGTTCGTCCGGGCGTACGGCCCCGGTGTCGGCGAGGAGCGCACCGGCCTCGTCTCGTTCAACGTCGAAGGTGTCCACGGGCACGACCTCTCTAGTCTCCTAAATGACCGCGGCATCGCCATCCGCGCCGGTGACCACTGTACGCAACCGCTCCACGACCGGCTCGACATCCCCGGCTCCGCCCGCGCATCCTTCTACGTGTATAACACTTGCGCAGACGTGGACCGCCTCCTCGAGGTCGTCGACTCGGCGCGCGATGACCTAGACGCGTACCTCGCCTCCGACCGCTACCACGACAGTATCAGCGACCATTACCACCGCCCTCGCAGCTCAGGTGCGCTCACCGACCCGACGTTCGTGAAGTCCTCTGAGGAGACAACCTGCGGCGACGACGGCGAGTTCCACGTGACGATCACTGACGGGCGCATCGAGGAGATCGCCTTCGAGAGCCGGAGCTGTGCGGTCAGTCGGGCCGTTGCCAGCCTCCTCTCGGAGGACTTGGAGGGCATGGCTGTCGAGGCCGTTGCCGACCTCGACGGGCACGTCGCCCGCGCGCTCGACGGGCAGTACCCCGACCTCCGCCGCGAATGCGTCGAAGGCCCTGAGGACGTCATCCGTGAGGCGGCCCGCGAGTACGTCGAGGAATACAGCGCGTAGGCCGTCAACATCTCAACTACGAATCAAAGCCTTCGCTTTCGCCTGAATTAACTCTACAATGACCGCTCGATTTACAAACACATCTGGTAAATTCGACCGCCTCATGTTCTGGTGGCTTTGTTGAAATCCTCACCACGATTCTACGAACATATCCCTGTTTGAGGATTCCACCAGAGACGAACAAGAGGATTTCACCAGAGCTGTTCTGGCTTAACGCGATGAAAACCACGGACCAACCACCTTTTATCCCGGCAGATTAGTAGTCATTCACATAGGTGACCCCAGTGTGGCACAGGAGTTCCTGATACCACTGGTTGCGGGGATCATCGGACTTGGTGTCCTTGCACAAATTCTTGCGGCTCGGCTCCGAGTACCGAGCATCATCTTCTTTCTGTTGGTCGGGGTGGTCATCGGGAGACCGGGACTCGGGATCGTGACCAGCGAGACATTTGGGACCTCCCTTTCAGCGATCGTTGGGCTCGCGGTCGCGATCATTGTGTTCGAGGGCGCGTTCCATTTGGAGTTTGAGCGCATCCAGAAGGCACCACGGGCAGCTATTCGGCTCGTGACGATCGGTGCTGTCATCGCGCTGGTCGGCACCGCAGTAGCAGTCCGATTCCTAGAGGGGTTACCATGGACGCTCTCGTTCGTTATCGGTGCGCTGCTCGTCGCCACGGGGCCGACAGTCATCTCCCCGATTCTCGAGGTCGTTCCGGTCAGAGACCAAGTCGCGGCGGTCCTCGAGACCGAAGGGATCGTCAACGACGTGACTGCCGCGATCACGGCCGTTGTGCTCTTCGAAGCCGTAGATCCGACGGTCACCGCAGAGGGCCTCGTCCGCGGCTTCGCGCTCCGACTTGGCGACGGACTCCTTGTCGGCCTCATCGTCGCGGGCGTCCTCTACTACCTGCTTCGGTACGTGGACCTCTCTCCTGGCGCGGCGCCGCGGAACGCGAGACTGCTCGTGCTCGCCGGCGCGTTGGCCGCGTTTGCCGCTGCGAACCAGCTAGCAAGTGAAGCCGGTGTTGCCGCTGCCGCTACTGCCGGTCTCGCTCTAGGGAATATGGACATTCCATACAAAGAGGACATCACCAACTTCAAAGGCGATATTACGCTTCTCGTGTTAGCATTTGTGTTTATCGCGCTCGCCGCCCAGTTGCCGCCAGCGGCGATATTCGATGTGGGCCTCGCAGGGATCGGTGTGGTGGTGCTCGTTGCCGTGGTAATCCGGCCGCTCTTGGTGTTCCTGTCAACCGTGGGTGACCGTTTCACTCTCTCGGAGCGAGTTTTCATCAGCGCTATCGGGCCGCGCGGGATCATCCCGGCGTCGGTCGCGACGCTATTCGCCACAGATCTCAGAGCAGCCGCCATCGAGCTCAACAATCCTGCCCTCGCACAGCAGGCGGACCTATTGATCGGGACGGTGTTCCTGGTCATTTTCGTTACCGCCCTCGTCCAGGGCGGACTGGCACGCTACATCGCGCAGTACCTCAACGTCATACCCATGAGAGTCATCATTGTCGGAGGCGGACAGGTGGGCCGCGCGCTCGCCGAGCGCCTCGAAGACCGCGGCGAAAACGTCGTCATCATCGAGCACGATGAGGCGACGGTCGAATCGCTTCGAAACGACGGCTTCTCCACCGTCATCGGCGACGGAACGGACACGGAGTTGTTACGGAAAGCGGGGGCGGGCAACGCCAAAATCGTCGTCGCCGCCACCGGCGACGACGACGCGAACCTCCTCGTCGCACAGCTGTCAAAGACGAACTTCGATGTCGAACGCGTCATAGCGAAGGCGAACAACTCCGACAACGTCGATGCGTTCGAAGACTTAGGCGTGGGTACCATCTCGGCCGCGATGTCGGCCGCGTGGGCCCTCGACAACCAGATCGAGCGGCCGGACCTGGCCCACTGGATGACCGAAGTCGGTCACAACGGCGATGTCCAACAGCTCGAAGTCACCAACGAGGCGTTCTTCGGCAAGGAGGTTAAGGAGGTAGGGTCGATGCTACCCGACGGCTGTCTGATTGCCGTCATCAGTGACGGGGACCGGAAGTCGGTCGAGGTCCCCGGCGCGGAGACGGTTATTGAGCGCGGCGACCACGTCACACTCCTCGGGCAACGCGAGGCCGTTCGGGAGGGGATGGAACTGGTCAGTGGAGCCTGAGACCTACGAGTGTGAAGTGAACCACCACATCGATCGCTGCTCTCCTACGAGGTAGTCTCGATCTTTCCGAGGAGAAATTCACCGTTTTGGTAGTATGCCCCAATGGAAGTTGACCTCCATTTGGGAGCGCATTCGACGTATTCCCTCCACTACCTCTGATATTCACATGAAGTATCGGCGTGGAGTGCTAACTGAAGAACGAACCTAATCCACTGCGGGGTCATTAGAAACGCCGACCAATCTCGAACGATTCAAAGTTCCTTCTGGTAAAATATTCGTATGGACGACGAGTCTCATGAACACGTTGTTCCCGGAAGTGACGAGGAGTTAGCCACAGCAGACGTTGAGGGCTATGACTTCCGTGGAGAATTCGATTTTCAGGAGATGCTAGAAGCTTATCGGACAACTGGTTTTCAGGCGACACAACTTGCGGAAGCGATCGACATTGCGGAACAAATGCGAGACACCGATGCCACAATCTACCTCACGTGTACCTCGAATATCATTTCGTCGGGGCTGCGTGAGATTGTCGCCTACCTTGTTCGAGAGGGGTACGTCGACGTGCTCATCACGACTTCGGGACGCCATCGCACTACTACTGTATCGTCAAGGAGGTCTATGAGCCTGAGAGACTCGACGAGGTGCTGGACGGCGACGTGATCACGTCGACCGACACGGCTGCAGTCGTTGACGAAAAGAGACCATGACACAGGAGACGGACGAACAGCGGGACAAACGCATTCGGAGGGAGATCCTCACCGACGCGTACCCGCAGACGAGCGAGCAATCAGCTGGTGCTACCACCTCGAACGCGAGATGACGTTCCCCTTCCAAGCGCGGTGTATCGAGGAGCGAACGAGCTCACCGCTGTGCGAGGGCGAAGCGGTGCCTGTCGTCGGGATTACGGACGAAGTTGTCAGTTGTGGTGAGAAAGTCGTCCTCGTGGAGTGGATGGACAGAGAGTTCAGTGTCCCGTTGTCACAACTCGAAGTGCTCAACGTCGATCAGGACACTCGGGACACAGTCGACGACTGGCACTACTGGAACGGCGACAACGGCCGATTGGGCTGAGCGCCGATCAGTCGCGCTTTGTTTCGACAGGTGAAACGTACTCCTCGGCTAGTTCGACCACATCGTAGAGGCTCATCCAATTTTGAGCCACAGCACACGATTCCAGAGCGTCTCCGAAGTGCTCGTCGGACCAGTCCAGTCACCCTGGGGGCAGCTAACACGAAGTTGTCGGCCTCAATCTGCCGAACCTTCGCCAGTTTGGTCATCAGATATTCCGGCGTCCAGAATCTGATTTTCGGTTAACACTGTCAGTAATATTTGGGTGGTGGATGAATGATTGAATTCGGGCGGTCTGATTCAATCGGGAAGTGTGTGCTGCTTGGAAATTCGCCACTCACAGTCTTAACCGAACACGGATGCACAATACACCCAACCGAGGATATGGTCGCTCCAGCGGTGTAAATCGAAGATAGATCCATCAATTGATTGGTTATTTCTTGCTCAACACCCTCGTCGAAGCGCTCTCTGGACCGCTAAACTGCTCGAGAGGCCATTGGCCGTCTAGTCTCCAAGTATCAGGAATACGCGAGATTCAATTCAAGTTCGTTGACGACGCTTCGGATGAGATCTGGAATCTCCGTCTCGAACCGCTCGCCGGTGATTCGGTGGGTGGGCCCAGCGACGGCGAAGGCACCGAGGACGTCGCCGTCGGGTCCAGTGACGGGAACAGCCACAGACCGGAGACCCTCGGTGCTTTCTTCGCTGTTGAACGCGACGCCGCACTCTCTGATTTCTGTGAGTTCTTCGAACAGCGCCGCTTCGTCGCTGACGGTGTGCGGCGTGGCCTTCGGGAGGCCGTGTCGTTCGAGGATTTCGCGCACCCACAGATCCGAGAACTGCGAGAGAATAGCCTTGCCTGCGGCAGTTTGGTGTATGTAGAAGCGACGTCCGACGCGTCCCCGCGAGTAGACGCCACCGTGGCTCACATCGCGGTGGAGGACGACTGTCTGGCCACGCTCTTCAACCGCGAATTGGGCACTCTCACCCGTCTCGCTCGCCAGTTCGCGGAGTTTGTGCTTTATTTCTGTCGACCCCGGTATCTGTGCGCGAACGTGAGCCCCCAAATCGAGATAACGGAGTCCGAGGCGGTACTCATCACCATCTTTCACGACGAAGCCGTGTTTCATGAGTGAGCGTAGGTGCTTGTGTACTGAACTCTTTGAGAGGTCTGTCACTTCGGCCAATTCGGTCACGCCCGCTCCGTCTCGTTCCCGAAGTGCTGTAATGATAGCGAACGAGGTGTCGATACTCTGTATCGTCGATCCTTCGATATCTGGGTCTGTACCACCAGGTATCCAGTCTTCCATCGGTCTATAGACCACATGGCGAGCGTAAAATACCTTCCCTATCAGAGAACAGGATCGTATAATCGTTTCCGATGAGTGAACAAATATTTGAAAAATCGGGATGCGTGTCGGCAATGGCCTGTTCGAGGGAGATGCCGTGCGATGCTGTCTCTCCCTCTGGGCTTGGAAATCGCGATCGACGAAGACGGCCAGAAACGCCGTTATTCGGCGTTTCACGGTCGCTAATCGCCCCCGATTATATATACATTATCGACCACGATGGATCTGATGAGTTCGACAGCGAAACAGACGGTGCGGTCGCTCGATGATCTTGAGATCATCGTCGACACCGACTTCCACTTGACGGAGCGGCAATCGGACATTCTCCCGTATCTCGAAAGCCCATTCGACGAAATGCTGAACAGCCAGAGTGGTGACGACTACGGTTACCTCGGGCGAGTCTATCCCGCACACGGGATGGTGTACTCCGTGACGATGGGGAAGGCGGACTCCGAGACTGTCCGGACAGTCGACGACATCAAGAAGGGAAAAGACCTCATCGAATGGGATAAAGCCATTATCACGCCGACACAGAACCTTTACCTCGGCGCCGTCCACCACGATGACTTGGCGGCGGCGCTCGCAACGGCGTACAACAACTGGTTGCTTGACGAAATCATCGACCCTGACGAGGGACTGTACGGCGCGGCGCTTGTAGCCCCTCAGAAGCCGACCAAAGCGGCCGAAGAGGTCGAGCGGCGGGCCGACGAGGACGGTATCGTTGCGGTGATGATTCCGAGCGGGTCGGTCGATCCGCTACTCGGCGACGAGTCCTATTACCCACTCTACGACGCCTGTGAGCGTGCCGGGCTTCCAATAAAGATGCACAACGCTGCCGGGACGATGATGACTCGGTTCCCACAGACGTGGCAGCAGATGAACCGTGCGCTGCCCGTCCACGCTACGTCGCACAACATGATGCACCAGACGAACCTGGCGGACATGCTGACGCGGGGCGTCCCTGAACGGTTCCCTGACCTCGACTTTGTCATTCAAGAGTCCGGTCTCGGCTGGTACCCTTACTTCATGCGCCGGTTTGACCACGATTACATGGGCGCGAAATGGGATGCCCCGATGCTGGATAAGATGCCCAGCGAGTACCTCAAAGATCAATTTTACCTCACCAGCCAGCCCGTCGAGGGAGCGGACGATCCGCAGTACCTCAATCAGATCATCCGTCTCTTCGAAGGTGAGAATAGCCTGATGTTCTCATCGGACTACCCGCACTTCGATTTCGACAACACAGACGAACTGCTGAAAATTCTCCGCTCTGAATTCACGAACGAAGAGATTCAGAATATCTACGGCAAGACCGCAGAACGGTTGTACTTCGACTAACCATGGCAGCCAAAGACGCCCACGACGCCATAACGGACCGAGACGACCTACATCACGTCATTTCCGTCGACGATTTTGATGAAGGCGAGCGAGTCATCGTTGACATTGAGGGGCGTGAAGTTGCGGTCTTCCACTCCAACGGAGACTTCCACGCACTCTCGAACTACTGTACCCACCAAGGTGGACCGGCCTGTGAAGGCCTCCTGAGCGGGACGCTTGACGTCGACGAGGAAGATGAGTTAATCTGGTCCTGTGAAGGCGAGATCGTCGCCTGTCCGTGGCACGGGTGGGAGTTCGATATTACTGATGGATCCCACACCGCGAGCGACCAGTACCGCCTCCCGACGTACGATGTCCGCGTAGACGAAGGCGAACTCTACATCAAACTGTAGTAACGGCCACGGTGACGGGGTCGCGCTGACGGGCGAAGCTGTCGAGGTTGACCCGACAGAGTCACATCGTGTCCCGACACGTATTGCCTCTCTCGGGTTCGCACCATCCGGAACGGCAGAAAATATAATCCATTTATTAGACACGATGGCTCGACGAGACGGTACCGAGACGCGCACCGACAGCAGCGACCACCGAGACTGGCTAGATCGCGACCAGCCCTATGACGGCGTCGACATCAACGAACTTCCGGACTGGTGGGCCGACGCGATAACAGAGTTTCGCGAACACGACCTCCGGCCGTACAGTCCGCCGCGGTTCTCGGATGGCGTACTCGTCCCACCGGTCGTCTCCCGACTCGAGTCGGCGTACGATGCCGAAATTAGATTCATAGGTGTCGGGGTCCAGTACGGAGATGCCTGGAGCGTGTACGCTGATGGCGACGTGGTGACGACTGTTGACCGCGAACGCACCGCCGACGCCTACACCCGCTACGAGATGACGAGCGGTGAGTTCGAACGCGTGGTCCGTGACCACCTGGAAGGAGAGGATGCCTCAAACTTGTCTTAGATCGCTACACGATCCGTGTTCGGTTAATCAGTAGATGGCCTCATGAAGGCTTCAGCCACATGTTCGTTCAGTAAGCAAGAAGCCACGGTAACGCTCAGCCAGTTTCTTGATTGGCTGGACAGGGAGCTGATCACACTCATTTAGAACTTAGTCTGGGTTAGCCCTTCGAGAGAGGCATCACTGGTTGCTGAGTTATATTTCGCTAGATAAATTTAGATATTGTAATAGTTCTGGATATTTTATAGTTGTTAGAACGTAATCTCGGCTGTTTCTATCGGGTACTGGCTCGAATAGCGTCGATCCGGTGAACGTTTTCACCGCCATTCGCAACTCCACAACCTCGGAGGATGGATTTGATGCGTGCTTTATTTCTACAAATACTTAGGTGTAAAGATGTTTGAAAAGATGAACATATCAGTCACTGTCGTCATCGACTCGATAATCGAGTGAAAGCAGCGATAGCGACGAAGCCCGTTTTTTGACTTTATTTGGCTGTATTACTACTTTTAGATTTGATGACGGACTGGACATCAATTACTGTTGTCTAGCGCTTATAGTAGGATAAAAAGGCAGCTGTATACATTGATTTTGAGCTCAGGTTTAAATCAACCTCTCGATGAAATAGTGATCCACCTCAACGACGATTGATACGGCCGTACGCTACCGTTGATCCCACGACGAAACACCTTCTCTATGTCTGGATCTTATGTGATCCTATTCATCAGGTATGCTCATGTCTGATAGTGATTACGGCGAGTCTTTACCGCCGTGGCGATCCGCGTAGGTAATGAGAGCTGCTGTATCGACGTCTTTCGATACCGTCCATGGAACTATTCGCCGTAATCACTATGAAACCGCGGGTCGTTGGTGACTGTATACTGAATTGCTTTTTAGTCTGCTGTGTTGAATAGATGCTGAGTCACGGTCACAGCGGCTCACACAGCGGTTCTATGTTGATGATGGCGAACATCAAGACAATCTCACGGAACTGTCGATACCAGCCCAGCGCTCGCACGGCGTCGCCGAGCGAGCGCTTTGTTGTCGAGTAGGATGTTTCGGCCATCCACCGCTAAGCGTAGCCATTTGCCTGATTGAGCATGTTGTTCGCAGCTGCTTTCGCTGACGAACCGCGATAGTGAACAAGGTACTCAACGCCGTGTGCGGCGATTTCGTACTCGGTATGCCAGTCTTGGAAGCCGTTGTCGGCGGCGACGGACTGCAGGTCGTCCGCGTTTCGGCGGACGACCTGCGGTCCGGTCTTCGTATCGTGCTTCCACCGTGCGTTGATGTGGACATCGAGAACGGCAAGCGATTCCACATCGGTCAATGTCGTCACCTTCAGCGTCTGTATCGTGCGTCCTGCCCGCTGGCGGAAGTACGATGACGCACGTCGGCGGTCGAAAAACGTGCTGTCGAGCGCAGCGTGGTCAGACTGCGGGTGCTGCTGCGCGGAAACGCGCAGCAGCGCCCGCCACACCCACATTTTCAGTCGATCAAACGACTTGTAGATCGTTGTGTGATCGGGGAGATTGTCCCGATCTAAGCCGAGAGCGTCACGAACTTCGTCCATGTACTTCAGCCGATTCGGCGTTTCACGGTAGCTGTGGGTCTCTTCCACCCGAAAACAGTGGAGGACGACGTGAACCCAGCGGGCGAACCCGCCGCTGGCGGGCTCGCCCGCGTGCTTCCCCAACGCTTGTTTAGCTAGGTGACGACACTGCTCAATGAAGTCGAGGATATCGATCTCCATACCAAGCTCGATTTCCTCGGCTTCACCCTTCTAAACCATCGATATCGGCTGATAAGATCGCTCTTCAACAGAGCATTTTAGTCCATTTTCTTCGACCCAGTTTCGATTTGGAGTTGCGCAATGACCGCGTCGGTGAACTCCTCGTTCGTCGCGTTACCACCGATGTCGGGCGTCCGAACGCCGGAATCGATAGTTTGAGCGACAGCATTGTTTATTGCCGTCGCAGCCTCAGGAATATCTTCGGTCTCGCGTCGACCGAGCCAGTCGAGCAGCATGGCCGCCGAGAGGATCATTGATGTCGGATTGGCGATCCCTTCACCTGCGATGTCGGGTGCAGCACCGTGTGTAGCCTGCGCCATGGCGTGGTCATGACTGTGATTTAGACCTGGTGCCAACCCGAGGCTGCCCGCGATTCCGGCTGCCTCATCTGAGAGGATGTCGCCGAAGAGGTTCGTCGTCACGACGACATCGTACTCGGTCGGGTTCATCACCAGCTCCGCCGAGAAGGCGTCAATGATGAACGTCTCGAACCCCACATGGGGGTACTGTTCTGAGACTTTCTCGCACTCCTCGATAAATAGGGTGCCGCCGTGTTGGAGGACGTTCTTCTTCGAGACAGCCGTGACATCTATATCGCGCTCAGCCGCGTAGGCGAAGGCAGCCTCCGCGATGCGTCGGCTCTCTTGTCGTGTGACCACGCGCACCGACAGCGCAACGTCCCCGGTTGGCATGAACCGGCCGTCGCCGACGTGCATGTTGCGGTCGGCGAGGAAGCCCTCCGTGTTCTGTCGGAAGATCGTGATATCAATCTCTCCGGAACCGGTGTCGGTGTACGAGCGAATCGGGCGGACGTTCGAATAGAGATCGAACGCCTGTCGAAGTGTGCTGCTCGGGTTACGATCTGCGAGATCGTCTTCTGGATACTCGCCCGCAAATATTGGCCCAAGTAGCCAACCGTCACATTCTTTGAGTCCATCGAGCGTGACCTGCGGAACCGTCGAGTCGTACTCCTCGTATGCTTCCCACCCGACTGGATAGTTTATGAACTCTACATCAAGATCTGTCGCCTCAACGACACGAACTGCGGCCGAAACGATTTCCGGACCAATTCCATCACCATCGAGAGCGCCTAACTTAATCATCGTGAACCTGCTATTGGTCTACTCTTCTTTACTTGCCAAAACGACCGGACAAGACGCGTTCAGTAGCAAACTCTGTGCCGTACTCCCGAAGATAGCTTTCCCGACGGGTGACCGTTGCTTCCCCCCAATGACGAGGAAGCGGGGATCACTGTGACTGACTTCAGCCAATATCTTCTCAGTCGGATCGCCTACACTCCCACGGGTTTCGATTCGATCGAAGTCGTACTCGTCAAGGGATTCGTGAACGGCCTGTCGGGCGATCTCGGCAGCACTTTCAGCCTCTCGACTGATTGTGAAATTCTCGGAACCCGGTGAGTCTTTGATCGCTGACTTGTGGCTGTTGAAATCTTCTTTCGGAATGACATGGAAGACCTCCAGTTGCTCGTCGTACGTCGTCGCGAGGTCGTACCCAACTTCGAGTAGCTTGTTTGTGTGTAGTTCTTCTCCAATTGCGGTGAGTATCGTCATCTGTTTACTCCGTTTTTAATTTGGTGTGAAGTTCAGCGGACTCAGGTCCGTGACTCCACCGGTTGGTTTGTAGACGATTCGTCGTACCGTTCTGTGATTTGAACTTGCCTGATACGGTTAGCATCGACTCGTTCAACCCTGATATCGAGATTGCGGTGGGTGAATGACTCCCCCGTTTCAACCAAGCGACCGGCTCGGTTGAAGACGAATCCTGCAATCGTCTCGAACTCTCCTTCTTCCGGGAGGTCAGTGTCAAGTACATCATTGAGTGCTTCGACGTTCACATCTCCCTGCGCAACGACAGTCGTCTCATCAAGTACCGTGATCGGCTCTTCCTCCTCGGCATCGATCATATCACCGACGATCTCTTCGACGAGGTCTTCAGTGGTGATTATCCCCTCCGTGGTTCCGAACTCGTCTTTGACAACGGTCATCTCGACCGGCTCGCGACGCATCTCCTCGAACAGGTCGTCCACGTTCTTGCTTTCCGGCACATGGAGAACCTCCTCGATATAGTGATCGATACTTTCAGGGCTACCATCCTCACACTGACAACTTCGGACGAGATCGGAAAGCGTTACAGCACCGATGATGTTGTCGAGGCTCCCTTCGTATACGGGGAGCCGCTGGTGTCCGCTCCGGATACAGGTCACTATCGCTTCGTTGAGATCATCGTCGCTGCTGACGCCAGTGACGTCGAGACGCGGTGTCATTACCTCCTTCGCGATGGTGTTGTCGAACCGGAAGATACGCTGGAACATTTCGCGTTCATCTTCGTCGAGGACACCTTCTCGTTCACCGGTCTCGATCATTTCTCGGATCTCTTCGCGTGTGACGTAGGAGGTTTCGATGGACGTGTGTCCGCCCGTGGCTCTGTTTATTACTCGTGTGAGGTAGTCGAACAGGACGACCAGCGGGAGGAGGAGGTACTCACTGAGTTTTAGCGGCTTGGCAATACGCAACGCCCAAGATTCCGAGTTCTCGACGGCGTAGGATTTTGGTACGCTCTCACCGAACAGCAAGACGAGAGCAGTGATACCAAACGTCGCAAATGCGACCGATTGGCCCTGCCCCACTCCAAGCATTACCAACAAGCCGGTCGCAATAGAGGACATAGCGATGTTGACGAGGTTGTTGCCCACGAGGATAGTCACGAGCAGCCGGTGTGGGTCATCCTTCAGCTCTTTGAGCGTCTGGGATCCGGGAACCGCGTCGTTGACGAGTGATTCGACCCGGTGGTCAGCCAGCGAGAACATCGCGATTTCCGAGGACGAAAAGAAAGCGGAAAGCGCGATTAGAGCGCCAATGAGAACGGCCCCACCGATGGCAACAACGCTATCGGGGATATCGACGCCGCCGATTCTGACGGCCAGAATCACCGCCTCGAACGACGCCTCACCAAACGGGGGGCCTTGCATTGACTACGCCTCCTCACCTGATTTTTCGATTGCCTCCTCTTCGACTGACTGTATTTCCGGCCGCCCTTGGCGAGCATAAGACGCTAGCAGTTCATTCTCCACATCCTCCACTGGGAAGTGACAGGCAGCCTCGTGGTTGCTGTCTTTGAAAGTTGACCGGACAGGATCTGCCTCGCGACATTCCTGACTCGCCTTCGGGCACCGCGGCGCAAAGTTACAGCCCTCAGGGAGATTGACAGGGTTCGGCGGTTCACCCGGTAACAACACACGTTGACGATTTATGCTGGGATCGGTTTTTGGCGACGCAGCTAACAGCGACGCCGCGTAGGGGTGTTTTGAATCTTGGACAACCTCGCGGGTCTTCCCGATCTCGATCACCTCACCGAGGTACATCACTGCCAGCCGATTTGCGATCTGCGTGAGACTGGCGAGATCGTGTGAGATGTAGACAATGCCGATATCGCGTTCATCGGCCATCTCTCGCAGGATGTTGAGGATGTTAGCCTTTAGCGATACGTCGAGCATCGAGGCGGGCTCGTCGCAGATGAGCAGCTTCGGTTCCAATACGAGCGCCTGTGCGATCGCGACACGCTGGCGCTCCCCGCCCGAGAGCTGGGCCGGCTTCCTGTCGAGGTACTTCTCGGGTGGATTGAGGCCTACGTCGGAGACGGTTTCTCGAACCCGACGGTTGATCGTTTCTTTATCGTGCCCCTGAATCTTGAGGGGTTCTGAAACGGCGTCCTTGACGCGCTGCCGCGGGTTCAGCGAGTCGAACGGGTCTTGGAAGATGAACTGTACCTGTGAGCGGAATTTCTTGGTACTCTCCTCGAGCAGGTCATCAACCGGCGTCCCATCGACGTGGATGTCGCCGCCTGTTCGGGGTTGAAGCGCAGCGATAACCTCACCGAGGGTGGACTTGCCACATCCGGACTCGCCAGCGACCCCGAGAATCTCACCTTCACGAACCGTCAGATCGACGCCGTTGACAGCTTTAACGTAGTCGGGTTCAGTGCCGCTGAAGCTGTCGATGATCGACTGACTTTGTTTGAACCATTTTTCGAGGCCGTTGGTCTCGAGGATAACGTCACCAGTGTCACCAGACGTTTCGCGGTCTTCCGCAATATCGATGCCCCATGTCTCGGCATCGTCGGCTGCCTCGCGCATATCCCTTGCCTCGTCAGTGTGGTAACAGGCGGACAGCTGTCCCTCGTTTGCGGTCAGCGGTGGATGGCCGTCAGCGCATTCTTCCGTCGAGAATGGGCACCGATTGCGGAAGACACACTCGGTCGGCTCCTCAGTCAGTTCTGGAAGCGAACCTGGAATGGAGATGGCCTGCTTGTCGAACTCGTCCACCTCTGGGAAGGAGTTTTGTAGCCCCATCGTATAGGGATTCGTGGGATTCTGGAACACGTCGTACGTCGCGCCCTGCTCCATCACTTTCCCCCCGTAGAGGACTGACACCTCGTCACAGGTCTCGGCTACCACCCCGACATCGTGGGTGATGAGCAGCATCGAACTGTCGACTTCGTCCTGGATCTCCAGCAGTTTGTTGATGATTTTGTCTTGGACAATAACGTCAAGCCCTGTCGTCGGCTCGTCAGCGATGATGAGATCTGGATCGAGCGCTAACGCCATTGCGATCGTGACGCGTTGGCGCATTCCGCCGGAGAACTCGTGGGGGTAGTCGCTCGTCCGGGCTGGATCGAGGCCTACAATCTCGAACACCTCTGCGACGCGTTCGTCGGCTTTCGATTTGGAGTCATCTCGATGTTTCCGGATGGCTTGTCGGATTTGGGCGCCGACAGTCATGACAGGATCTAGTGAGTCCATCGCACTCTGTGGGATGTAGGCAATCTCCTCCCAGCGGACGTCCTGCCACTCCTTTTCGGAGAGATCGACGAGGTCTCGGCCTTTGAATTGAACATTGCCAGCTTCGATCTCCCCATTGTCATCCAACAAGCCGAGGATGGTCTTCGCGATCGTCGACTTCCCACAGCCAGATTCGCCCACAAGGCCGTAGTTGTCCTGTTCACCAATGGAGAAGGAAACGTCGTTTACGGCGTGGACGTCCTCCTCCGCAGTCCGGTACGTGATCTCGAGGTTGTTGACTTCGAGTAAACTCATTCTTGCTCCGTTTGCAGATCGGGGTTGACGAGCTCCTCAAACGCCCGTCCCACCAGGAAGACGGACGTGGTTACGGCGCCGATACCGAGTGCCGGCGGTAGAACCCACCACCACGCGGTGCGGATGGATCCCGAACGAAACACTTGCTCGAGCATCCGCCCCCATGAGGTGGTCGTCGGGTCACCGAAGCCGAGGAACGCAAGTGAGGCTCCCGCGACGATCGACCAACCGACCGCATACGCGGTGTAGAGGAAGCCAATACCCAACACGTTCGGTGCAACGTGCAGGAACATCGTTCGCATGTGACCAGCCCCTCTTGCACGGGCAGATTTGACGAACGTCCGCTCTTTGACGGTCATCACCTCTGACCGGATAACGCGAGCAGGCATCTTCCAGAGGAAGACGGCCAGCACGGCAGTTATGAGCCAGATGTTCGGGGTGACGAACGAAAGGATCACAAGCGCCATCGGTAGGAACGGGAGCGCGAACGTCAAGTCGGTTAGTCGCATCAGGAATTCGTCGACTCGACCACCGGAGTACCCGCTCGTGAGACCGACGAGGAACCCCAAGACGCCGGCACCGACACCACCGAATAAGCCCACGATGAGCGTGGGCCGCGCACCCACGAGGAACTGACTGAGGATGTCCTTTCCGTAGGAGGTCGTCCCGAGGAGTGCCTTACCACCGGGACTCTGTAGTCGCATGGTTGAACCACCCTGTCGGAGTGTATCCTCGATGGGATGGAACGGGGCGAGATACGGTCCAAACACACCGAGGAATCCGAACGCGACGAGGATGGTGAAACCGACCTTGGCACCGTTATCCTCCAGCACAAAGGCCATCGTTCGCTTTGCCCGATCGTACTCGGAACTGAGTCGATCCCTTGCGGTCTCAGTGTCGATATTGTATCCCGACATCAGACATCACCTGCTTCTACGGTAGGATCAAGTTTCGCGTATGCGACATCCGCGACAAGGTTCATCACAATTACTGCAAGCGCCATGATAAACACAGCCGCCTGGACGGTTGGGTAGTCCTGGTTGAGGATGGCTTGAACAAGCGCACGGCCGATACCTGGCCATGCGAAGACCACCTCAAGGGTAACAACACCCTGGAAGAGCATACCCGTTCGTAGCGCGAAGTAGGTCACTAGCGGCAGCAGCGAATTGCGGCCGGCGCGACCGAGTTGCTCCATCTCTGAGAGCCCCTTGGCGCGGTGGAGCATGAGGAACTCTGAGCCCATCCGCTCGACGACGGAGTTGCGGGCGAGCATCAGGAAGTCGCCGCTGTAATACAACACCGTCACGGTGAATGGAAGAGTGTAGTGCTTCAGGAAGTCCCAGGAGAGGTACGTATCCAGGTAGCCGGACGGGTTCGCGAGCGGACTACGCATTCCGAACGCAGGCAGCCAACCCAGCCCGTACGAGAAGATGATGAGGAGGAAGATCCCCGTCACGAAGTTCGGGACGGAGCGGAACACGGTGCTCACGACGATACTCGACTGTTCGAACCACGACCCACGGTTCCAACCGGCGTACATGCCGGCCAATGAACTGATGATCGCGGTCACGATGAGCGCGGGCAACAGCAGGACGAGGGTGTTCATCAACGCCGGGGTGATTATTTCGCTAACCGGTCGCTGTTGGGTGAGGGAGACCCCGAAGTTGAACGTGAACAAGTTCTGGATGTACTTAACATACTGGACATAGATCGGCTCGTCCAACCCGTACATCGCGCGTACCTCCGCGACTTGCTCGGGTGTGAGTGCCCCGGATGCGACGAGCCCACTGAACGGATCGGCGGGCAACATCCGCAATGTGGCGAAGATGATGCTGACAGCTATCAGTGTCAGCAACGCCGCAATTGCGGTACGTTTTACCAGAAAGCGTCGAAAGCTCATGAGTTCTGTGTGTGTACTATCGCTAGATGTCCTGTTCAAGTTCTGTGTGGGTCGCGTGGCCGTGCTCGACACGCTCTTCGAAGGCGCTCCAAGCGTCGCCCTCCGGCCAGACGAGGGTGTCGCCGTCGTAAGTGTATCCGGCCTCTTCAAGCAGCTGCTGGGCCTGTTCGACATCGTACTCATACGGCTCGGTCTCGCTGTGGAATGGAGTCAACAGCGGTGTGAGAAGATTCTGCCCTTGGATCGCCTCGCCGCGGCCAGCAAGAGTGTTCTCGACGAATCCCTCTTTGTCGAAGGCGTGGCTCAGCGCAACCCGGAACGTCTTGTCTCGGAACAGTGGGACGAGATGGCTCAGGTGGACGTCCGTAGGGACGTAGTTGCGGGCCGTCTGTACCTCGACGCCGCTGGCATTAGCCGCACGCTCGGCCTGCTGGCCCGAGACTGTCGTTCCGATAGCGTCGATATCACCTGACTGCATCGCCCCGATGAGTGTCGAGACGTTCCCGACGTTGGCGTGGACCATCTCGTCGATCCCGTCTCCGGGGGCGAAATAGTCGCCGAGGAGCTCCTCACGGATGTCGTCGTCCCACATCCAGTGGCTCTCGTGTTTCTCGAGCCTGAGTTCGGAGCCCTGTTCCCAGTTGACGAACGAGAACGGGCCGGTACCGACGGGATTGTCGGGGTTGTACTCACCGGGGCTGTCGACATCCTCCCAGCGGTGCTTCGGGACGATAGCGCTACGGGCCACCCGCTGTGTGAGAAATGCGGCGTCGGGCTCAGTGAGGTTGAATCGCACGCGCCCGCCACCGCTCTCGGACAGTACTTCCACGCTGTCGACGGTCCGGACGAATGCCCCCTGCTGTGGCGCGTCGTTCTCCTTGTACAGCTCGACGCTGAACTTTACGTCTTCGGGCCCAAACGGTTCGCCGTCGTGCCACTCAACGCCCTCACGGAGGTCCATCTCGATGGTCGTGTCGTCGACAACATCGGCGTTGGTTGCTAGCGCGGGGACGATCTCTAGTTCTGGTGAGGCGTCGAACAGTCCGTCGTATACGTTCTGGAGGCGTTTCTCTTCCAGACCACCAGTGGAGAACGGGAGATTCGTTCCCTGCATTCCCGTGGTCACACCTTTGACCCAGGTCGTCGAGTCGCCCTGCGGCTGAAGGTTCACCTGCGTCCAGACGAATGAGTCCCGGGTCGTCCCGTTCCCGGGCATCGGGACGTATCCCTCCCAGTCTGCGGTGTTGGCCACCGTGATGACCTCTGGGAAGTTGGCCGCGATGAGATAGGCGTCTTCGCTGAGCTTCCGCTGAATCTCTTGGCAGACCTCGGCGCGTCCCTCCGTATCGCCGATCATCTGAGCTTGCTCGTCGAGCAGCTCGGTAATCTCGTCGTTCTTGTAGTTGTAGTAGTTCCCACCTGTCTCCGGGTGCGCACGCATGAGGAACGGATTCGGGTCGAGTCCACGCTGGGGGTCTGGCCCGTGGAGATTCATTACAATCGGAACCGGGTGCCCGATATCGGCTCGCCAGAATTCACCGTAACGCGTGCTCGGCTGGACGTTGATCAGATTGACCGGCACACCGATATCGTTCAGCGACTGCTGAACCTGCAACGCGAACTCGCGCATCCATGAGGTTTCTGATTGCGCGAACTGAGTGTCGACCTCCGGTACTGCCTCGCCCTCGACAGCGGTGTACTCGAACTGAATCGCCTCGTCGTTGACGTCGACGCCTTTCGTCTCGACCGGCCACTCCTCCCAGAACCGGGTCTCGATCGAATTTCCGCTGCCACTACCGCTGCTGCCATCGCTACCACTACTGCCGTCGTTGCCGCCACAGCCGGCCAATCCGGCCATGCCAACCGCCCCCGTAATGGAGATGAATCGTCGCCGCGATGCCGTACCTGTCTCGATCTCGAAATGCTTGTCTTGCGACATTGCAACTTCTATGTTCACCCATATATGCCTATACCTACTTCCGATAATGATCTATCATGTTCATGCTTTATATGGGAGAGTTTTCAGAGGGTATTTTTGGCTAACCAGGCCGGTTGAGATTGTCGAGGATCCTATCATCCGATATTATTTATAAATTTTAGTACAAATTAATGTGTGTTGGCGAACAAAATGGATCGGGGCCGGTTATTGAAGCCGGTCGTCGACTTCGAGACCATTATCATCGGCCGAGAAGATCAGATTGAGCAGGTTCTTCTCTGCGAGACGGAGGCGCTCGCTGAACGTCGACTGGGCGATGTCTAGTTCCGTTGCGACCTCGTCAGCGGAACTCTTGCGTGGCGTGCCGAAGTATCCCATCTCGTGGGCTGTTCGGAGGGCGATCAGTTGATCTGGAGAGAGTTCGTTTCTGACGACGCGACCCAACTGTCCGCTGCCTAGTGGCGCACCAGTTGTCTGGACCTGATTGACGCTCAAGAGTTCGAACCGGCCGAACTGTGCCTGTATCCTATCGGCAAGCGCCCGAAAGTCCTCCCACTCGGCGACGGTGGCAACCCCATCAAAGCGGCCCTGGGACAGTACTAGACGGTTTGGAATCGCCTTCACCCGGAGAATTAGCCCCAGTAGAAACGGATAGGGTTCGTGTGCAATCACCGTGAGCCGGTGGACATGATGATCGGCTTGATCATCCGAAATCCGCTCGTGATGAAACAGCTCGACCTGAGAGAGCGGCTCCAGTACCGTTTCGGGGTCAAACGAGCTGTCTGATGTGATCAGCAGCGACTCGATCCAGTCGCCTTCGTCTGCATAGAAGACGTTCTCAAGCTCAATCCGTCGGACTTTCGGAAGGTGTGATTCGAGTGTCTCCATGACGCCTGAAGACACCGTCTGGAACTTAATACGGAGAATATCAGATCACCCAGAACCCATCGTTGTTCATTCAGTCTCCCCTCGACTCATAAGCGTTTGTTTTCATCTAAACGACCGGTATGGCGTTCCAGAGACGCCAAGACCGGATAACTAACGGCCGTTCTCTCGAATCGAACGGCGGAACCCTCAGCTGGTGCCGCCCTACTTGATGCGCTCGGATTGTGCGAACGAATCCAAGGACGGGTCACAGCCGGGAGCTGAGATCGCCGACGACGGTTTGGGTGTTGGCATCCCCACCGAGGTCAGGGGTTCGGGGAGCCGCGTCGTCTGCGAGCTGGTCAGTGACTACATCCCAGAGAGCGTCGGCGGCATCCGTCTCCCCTAGGTCCTCGAATAGCATCGACCACGATAACACGGTCGCTAGCGGGTTCGCGACGCCCTTACCGACAATATCTGGTGCGCTCCCGTGGACGGGCTCGAACATCGAGGGATACTCGTCTCCCGGATGGATATTCCCCGACGGCGCAAGCCCCATGCTTCCGGTGATCTGGGCACCGATGTCGGTCAAAATGTCGCCGAAGAGGTTCGAGGCAACGAGTACGTCGAACTCGTGTGGTCGACGGATAAGATCCATCGACGCGGCGTCAACTAACAGGCGCTCGACGGTCACCCCGGGATATTCTTCGCTGACCTCTGCTACGATATCATCCCAGAACACCATACTATAGGCCTGTGCGTTAGACTTGGTGATGCTAGTCAGATGTCTCTCTCGTTCGGCCGCAGCCTCGAACGCCGCTCGGATGATTCGCTCCGTCCCGCGACGAGTGAACAGCGCCGACTGGATCGCAGTCTCATGAGCCAATCCTCGGTGTTCTCGACCACCTAGGTCGGCATACTCTCCCTCCGTGTTCTCACGATAGACCACGAAGTCGATGTCACCGCTCTCGTAGCCACGGAGTGGGCTCTCAATCCCCTCAAAGAGGACGTTTGGACGCTTACAGACGTACTGATCGAAACCCTTGCGGATCGGTAACAGGAGTCCGTGTAGTGTAACGTGGTCGGGGACGTCCGGGTGGCCGACTGCTCCCAAGAAGATCGAGTCGGCGTCGGTAAGGCGGTCGAGTCCGTCGCCTGGCATCATCTCACCGTGGTTGAGGTAGTACTCCGTTCCCCAGTCGCGGCGGGTGGTTTCGAACTCGAAACCATGCTGATCGGCGACTGTCCGGACGAGAGGCATGACGGCCTTGACGACCTCCGTGCCGATACCGTCACCGGGGATCAGTTCAATGTCGTACGTCTTGGATGGTTTGTCTGAAGTCATGGGATTGAAGTTTGAGTTTCGTCGCAGGGACGGTAGTTGCTCGATGCTGTGCTCTTGATAACGTCTCATCGAGACTTTCGTCGATCCGTCTCCACGATAATCGCCGGTATTGTCGAATGTCGCTCGAATTCACGTGGATGTGTTGGTGATCGGTGACGGGAAGATATCGATGTGTTTGACGGTACGTTTCAAACAGAGTCGGCAGCCGACAGCCGAGGGCTCCGAATGGCCACGCCGTCATCGGTCAGTCACCCATAGGATGACCGTTACCCCGGTTGCAGCGCCAAAGGCGACCGTGAGAACGGTGAAAGCCACTCGGAAATTTGTAACATCTGAGAGGTAGCCGACTACGGCGGGGCCGACGGCGCCCGCGCCGACCAGTAGTGTCCGGACCACACCGAGCGTTCCTTTCGCGACATCTCCGGAAAGCACCTCCATCAGGTAAGCGCCACGTACCGGTCGATATCCGTGTGCCCCAAGACCAAGGATAACCATCGAGGCACCGAGGGCGATCGCTCCTACGTGTCCTGAGAGCACGACGAGGCCGATGAGGCCGACAGTTGCTGCCACGAGAGTTACCACCAGTATTGGGAGAACCCCGATGCGGTCGCTCGCCTCTCCGGTGGCCAGTTGGACCAGACTGACTGCGAAGAGAATGCTGAACAGCAAGTTTGCAGTCGTTGAACTGAGTTCCCCAGCGGCAGTGAGATATAGCGGGAGGAACGCTACTAATGCGTTGTACGTGAACGAGAACAGAATTGTTACGGCAACAAAGGCAGAGAACCGTGGTTGACTGAATAAGTCGAGATGCTCGCGGAACGCCGGAGTGCTGTCGGGTCCATCGGGAGTGATCGAACGGTCGGGCAAGTGACGTGGCACGCGGACAGCAAACGCCGCGGCGACCGCTATCGTGGCCAGCCCTCCGGCAAGAAACAGCGTCCGCCACGGGGCACCGAATACACTTGGAAGCGCCGTCGCCGCGACGATCGACGCAGGTGCTGCGACTCCGGCGAGGCTTCCGACCGTGTCGAACACGCCCAGTGATCGTCCGGTCTCCGACGGGTAGATACGCGAGAGGAGCTCTATCGCGACAGTCTTGTAGGTCCCGGATCCCGCCCCGACTAGTAGCATCGCGACTACTAACAGTGGGAACGGACCGTCGACCACGAGCATGAGCGCGCCGGAGCCAGTTATCACCCCACCGAACATAATGACGACCACTGACCCGTACCGGTCGGCGATAAGTCCCGAAGGTAACTGCATCGCGGCGTACACCAGCATAAGACCGGAGAACGCAGCTCCGAGGGCCGTTCTCGAGACACCGTAGATCACCTCGAACTTGCCAAACAGAGGTGGGAATGCATACCGTAGGAACTTCCCGAGGAACCACACCAGTGCTGTCAGTGCCAGCGCGTCGTAGCGACGGAGATCCGGAAGCGAAACCGGCCACCCGGCAGTGAGACCCTCTCCCCTCATCGATTTGGCAGTTGTTGGTCGGGACCGTTGGGTCCCACTCGCCGCCTTTCTCCCAGTGCGTTCGGACGTTGGAGCTCATCTGTGATCTCCATCGATGTATCACGGGTCGGTCCGGACGAGTGCATCAACAGCGACAGGACCCTCAGCCGTGACGACGACGGGATTGAGATCCAGTTCGGCAACGTCATCGGTACCCGCCGCCAAGTCGCCGACGTGTACGAGAAAGTCGATGAATGGTTCGATCCCTGGGGCGGGGCCTTCACGACGGTCTTGGAGGAGTGCCGCGAGAGCTGTGTCCTCAACGGCGGTCCGTGCGTCGGCCCGTGAAAACGGAGGTACGAGCGTGGCCGTTTCGTCAAGTGCTTCGACGAGAACTCCGCCGGGCCCGACCGAGACGAGCGACCCGAACACGTCGTCGGGAGCGATGCCCGCGATGGCTTCAACGCCGTCATCGACCATCGGTTGAACCAGTACACCCTCGATCTCTTCCACGTCGACAACAGTCGATGCGGCATCTATCACTTCCTCGTAAGCCTTGCGAGCCGCGTCTGTCGAACCGATGTCGAGCTGCACCGCACCAGCTTCCGTTCGGTGGGGAAGTGCCGGTGAGTCTATCTTCACAACGGCCGGGAAACCGACCTCCTCGGCCGCCGAAGCCGCCGCGTCCGCTGTGGTCACCAAGTGCGTCTCAACGGCGGGAATGTCGTAAGCATCGAGCAGCGATTCTGACTCCGTCCAGGTGAGCACCTGCCCGTCCTCTGGGAGGTCTGTAATTGGTCCTCGCGCGTCAGGGGCGAGTTTATCGCGCGAATATCGGTCTGCTAGGCGGTCACGAGCAGTGACGAAATCCGCCGTTGACATCACGGCGTCCATGCACCGACTTGGATCCTCGTAGACGGGAATTGATTCCCTTAGACGGGCGTAGGGCGGGGTTTCGGTTGGGTCATCGGGTTCTTTTCGTCCGGTCCACAGTACGTAAACCGGATCATCAGCCTCAGAAGCAATCTGTTCCAGATCCTCAGCGATAGTCTCTGCACGTTCGTCGACTCCTGGGAGACCGATGGCGAATACGTAAGCGTCGAAGGAATCGTCATCTAAGACTGCACTCGCTATCTCCGGGAGAGCGTGGGCACCGTACCCACGGATGTCCGCTGGATTGTTGAATCCCCCGTATGTTAGCAACTCTTCGATGTCCAAGAGCCTCCGCTCAGTCTCACCTTCGATTTCGGGAAGCGAAAGATCCCGCTCGGCGGCCATATCCGCCAGCAGGCTTGCTAGGCCGCCGCTAGTCGAAGCGACACAGACACTGTCGCCGTCCGGCTCAGCATAAGCGGTGTGTGCGCTCGCCCGCGCGAGCAAGTCTGGGATGTCTGGAACACGTTCAATGCCCGTCTGATCGAAGGCGGCTTTCCAAGCGTCGTCGTCACCGGTGAGCGATCCGGTGTGGGAGAGCGTCGCCGCCTCTGATAACTCCGAGGAGCCGATTTTTACCGTGAGGACCGGTGTGCCGGCCCGAACTGCCGCTTCTGCTACCCGTAAGAACCGCTCCGGCTCCTCCACACCCTCAATATAAGTGCAGACAACGTCGACATCGTCTTGTTCGGCAAGGTAAGCAACGTGATCGGCAGCCGTCAGATCGACTTCGTTTCCGGTCGAGACGATGTGGCTGAAGTGTACGTCATTATCGGCCGCCCGTTCGAAGAACGTTGTGAACGCCAGTGCACCTGACTGACTGACGAGACCGATACCGCCAGGTTGAGGATTCCGCGAGCACGTTGAGGTAAGTGTGGCTCCTTCGCTAGCCATCACACCGATACAGTTCGGTCCAACGACGCGAATGCCTGCCTCTTCGGCAGTCACAGCTAGCTCCGCCTCCAACTCGGCACCGGTTTCGTCGGCCTCAGAGAAGCCCGCAGTCAGCACCAGTGCGACGGGGACACCGCGCTCGCCAGCGGATGCTACGACGTCGACGGCGTACTCTCGGGGAACACTAACGACTGCCAGATCCACCGCATCGGGGATATCTGCTATGTCGTCGTAACACTGCCGTCCCCAAACCTCATCACGTCCTGGGTTGACGGGATAGAGTGTCCCCTCGAAGCCGTACGCCAGGAGATTCTCCACAAGGTTACCCGAGTAGAATGAGTCGGGGCTCGCTCCGACGACTGCAACCGATCCCGGATCGAACAATGGATCCAAGTCGGGACTCGATACAGACTCGTAGGTCAGTTCGTCTTTGTCGAGTTGATCGTCCATGTGCGTGCCGGTGCGTACTCCGGGAACCGATAATATCATACTCCCGAACCGGGGCAATGAGCTTCATCATTTATATCGGGGTAGATAAATTGGCGAAGAGATATCGTCGTGAACGAATATCCGTTTAGCCGTATTGTCAGTTATTCAATACTAAACAACAGTGTCAACCAACATGTGGTGGTTTGGTAAGATATCCGTAATACACGTCCGTTATTAAGGTGAACCTTTATTTCTCATACAATGGGCACCATCCACTACTCTTTGTGCGAGAGAGCTTGGACAGTAAACTGGTCGAACAACCTTTGTCTAATCGGCCGAACATGAAAACATGGACGAGGGGCTGGACCGCAAACAGTCTGCGGCGATACTATTCGGCGAACAGGCCGAGGCATACTTAGAGAGTCGCATCCACCGTGAGGGACGCGATCTCGATCAACTCGTCGAGTGGGTTGGAACGGCCGACCGAGCACTAGATGTGGCCACAGGCGCTGGGCACACCGCAGGCGCACTGCTTGAGGCAGACGCAAACAGCGTCGTGGCGACTGACATCGCGCCAGGGATGATCACGACAACGTCGCGGGCGTTTCCGGATGCAGCTGGAGCCGTCTGCGACGCTGAGAAACTCCCGTTTACTTCCGAATCGTTCGACGCCGTGACGTGTCGTATCGCAGCCCATCACTTTCCCGACCCGCAGGCGTTTGTCCAAGAGGTAGCTCGCGTCCTCAAACCCGGCGGTACCTTCGCCTTCGAGGATAATATCGCACCCAACAACGACACGCTGGACGAGTTCCTCAACGAGATCGAGAGGATCCGCGATCCGACGCACGTCCGCTCACACCGCGTCAATGACTGGTTTTCCTGGCTCACAGGCGCGGGATTGACGATCGATGCTTCACGCGTCGTCACGAAGACTCTCGAGTTCGACGAGTGGGTCGAAAACGTCAATACGCCGGTCGATCGACGAGCGCGACTACAAGCAGCATTTTCTGACCATCCACTTGGTGCGGCCGAAACGTTCGAAATTGTGGAATCTGACGGCAATGTGGAATCATTTGCGAACCTCAAACTGTTAGTCAAAGCGACTCGGTGAATGGTTCGGATCCGAGCAATCGTTCTACCAAAACCAGTCACCCAGTCTCAACTAGATTATCAAATTGAGCAATATTATCGGAATCAGATGATTCTGCCGGGTGAAAACACGCAGCATTGTGGTCACCCTCAGTCCATGTGTCGAGTTCTGGACTCTCACTAAGACAGCGATCGGTCGCTTTCGGACAACGTGATGCAAACCGACAGCCTCCCGTTATTCCGACGGGATTGGCAGGTTTTCCTTCGAGCGTCACACGAGTACGACTACCACGTGGATCTGTCTCAGGAACTGCTGCGAGCAGGGCTTCGGTATAGGGGTGCTTCGCGTTTGAAACGATCTGCTCGGTACTGCCACGTTCGACGAACCGTCCACGGTACATGATCGCCAGTCGGTCGGCAACCTGTGTGAGGCTCGCGAGGTCATGAGAAATGTAGAGGACACCGATCCCTTCGGTATTAGCCAATCCCCGTAGCAGATTCAACACCTCTGCTTGGAGTGACACGTCAAGCATTGAGGCAGGCTCGTCGCAGATGAGGAAGTCGGGGTCAATGACGAGCGCACGAGCGATGGAAACCCGCTGGCGCTGGCCACCGGAGAGTTCATTCGGGTACATATCCAAGTATTGGTCTGCAGGCGCCATTCCGACCTTTTCGAGTGTCTTATGGACGGTTTCGTCGCGGTCCTCAAGCCGGTGATTGTGAATCGTTAGCGGCTCCCTGACCAATTGCTCAACAGTCATTCGTGGGTTCAGGGAGTCGTAGGGGTTCTGGAAGATAATCTGTAGATTCTTCCGGAACTCCTGTAGGTTATCGCCTTGGAAGAACTCATGCGAGTCCCCGTCAAACGTGAACCCTCCGCTGGTCGGGGCCTCTAAGAGTGCGAGTGTCTGGCCAAGAGTCGATTTTCCACAGCCGGACTCACCGACAACGCCGTAAATCTCGCCGCGAGACACCGAAAACGAGACACTGTCGACCGCGCGGACATGTGACCTGTCGTTTTTCAATACCTTGCTGAATATCTCACCTCGCTTTTCGTACCACCGGCGGAGACCGTTCGAAACACCCGTCACCGTCGGTGAAACTCCACCGATAGGGAGCTTTCCTAACAGTGACTCTGAGCGCTCATACCACTTACATAGCCCGTCGACTTCGAGAAGGATTTCATCCGAGTCGGACCGCGACCCCTCCGTCAGCCCCCCCCATGTCGTAGTGTCCTCAGCGTCCTGGCGCATCCGCGCTGCTTGATCAGCGTTGTGGCACGAAACGCCGTGATTCCGATACGGAAGCGTCTCTACATCTGGTTCAGTCGTTGTACACTCCTCGGACGCGAACGGACAACGTGGCTCAAAAACACATCCAGTCGGCTTGGTGTCGAGGGTAGGGGGCTTCCCCGGCACTGATGCGAGGGTGTCCCGGTTGTCATCAAGCGATGGGAACGCATTTTTTAGCCCCATCGTGTACGGGTGTGTCGGATTGAGTAGAACGTTGTCGGTACAGCCCTGTTCCATCACTTTCCCACCGTACAGTACAGACATTTCGTCGCACGTTTCAGCAATCACACTCACGTCGTGCGTGATGAGCAACAGCGAGCTGTCAGTCTCCTTTTGGATTTGGAGTATGTTGTCGATAATCTTGTCTTGGACGATGACATCAAGCCCTGTTGTCGGTTCATCGGCGATAATCAATTTCGGGTCAAGTGCCAGCGCCATTGCGATGACAACACGCTGGCGCATCCCACCGGAGAACTGGTGTGGGTAGTCACCGACCCGCGCGGGATTGAGCCCGACTGTCTCAAACAGCTCGTGGGTACGGCGGTCGGCAGTACGCTCGGAGACATCCCGGTGTGTCTGAATTGCCTGCCTGATCTGTGCGCCAACAGACATCACGGGATCAAGCGCATCGATAGCCGTCTGCGGGATGAAGGCGATCTCCTCCCAGAGTAGGTCCTGACGTTCGGAGGGTGTCAACGATAGTAGATCCCGCCCATCAAACCTGACATGGCCAGATTCGACAACGCCGTGATCGGGCAAGAGCCCAAGGATTGCTTTCACGGTCGTCGATTTGCCTGACGCCGACTCGCCAGAAAGCGCATAGTTAACCCCGCCACCGATGCTGAACGAGACGCCATTCACGCTGTGGAGCGGACCGTCACCCGTCTCGTATCGCACTACGAGGTCCTCAACTTCAAGGAGCGTCATCCGTTCGTCCAAGCATCCGTCACCCAACGACCGGTCGTACACCGGTCTTGGAGGTCGAAATTCGTTGAGAGAACGTCTTTACTGACAATCTGTCCCATTCTATCACGGTTTATCCTATTCTATGTTAAGAACCCTCGGGTTGTACCGGTCGAAGAGTCTGTGGATTTATGTTCCGAAGTGAGCGGACCGAGTTTATCACGTTGCCACCTACCAAAATTAAATATTCCATATAGACGTGTGTCCTCTGTGTCCGATACTGCGCCACCAGAGCGACTCTGTGTCCACGAGAGTATCGATGAGAAGGTTCCGATCGAATCGTTTGTCAACACACTCGATGACCTTTCAGTTCCCGTCGAGATTGTTGGCGACGACGCTAGTTTTAACGAAACCGACGTGATCACATCATATCGACCACGCGATGGATTCCTCGACGCGGGTTGGGTCCACTGTATCAGGGCTGGCTACGATGAGTTCGACACCCAAGCATACGAGGACGCTGGCACGCCACTGACAAATAGTACAGGCATTCACGGCACGACTGTCAGTGAACTTGTTATCGGGTACATGCTAATGTTTGCACGACGGCACCACGTCTATCGTGACAAGCAAACCCGCCACCAATGGTACGAACCGTCTTACGATCGGCCATTCACCGTTGAGGGAGAGTCAGCGTGTGTCATCGGACTCGGAACGATCGGACGAGGTATCGCGACCCGCGCGAATACACTGGGGGTAGACATCGTCGGCGTCCGCCGATCAAACGAGTCAGTACCTGGCGTTTCGACTGTCTATTCTCCGGATAGCCTCCAGAAGGCAATCAACGATGTCCGGTTCGTCATCCTTGCGGTTCCCGATACTCCCGAGACGGAGGACCTGATCTCCACTGCGGAACTACAGTGTATGCGCTCTGACGCTTACGTTATAAATGTCGCACGTGGATCCGTCGTCGACGAAGACGCGTTAATTTCAGCTCTAGAAGATGACATTATCGCCGGCGCCGGACTCGATGTCTTTCGCACCGAGCCGCTTCCGGAGTCTTCCCCACTGTGGGACTTCGAGGAAGTAATTGTCTCCCCTCACCAAGGATCGACTACAAACCAATATCATCGCGATCTTGCGGAGTTGACCAAGGAAATCTTCCGCCAACACCAGTCTGGTGAGCCTCTTCGGAACCGCGTCGTTTGATTATTTTCACCACCTAATAATATAGATTATATAATTTTTCTATATGGCTGGGATAGAGTGGGTTAGTCTCTTTGTCACGTCTCTACCCCACCAATCGTATGAATGGTTTTGACGCCCCGGATCACGGTGAGCATCCGCGAAAGAGCTCTTTGTGCGAAGCGTACCAACTCGGGATTGCCATCCGGAACAAACTCAAAGAAACCGATCTCGTCACCGCGTTCGAGAATTTCGATCACTCGATAGACACGATCGAAGACGGGTATCCAGCGTGGCATCCTGCGCCACTTTCCTTTCGCGCGATAATCCTCTCATTCGTGTTCACGGAGATAACGGATGACTCGTACGCCGAGTTTTCTCGACGACTCACCCGGCAACCGGAAGTAGCGACTATCCTCGGCTTCAGTCGAGTACCCGATGAATCAGCGTTCTCGCGGGCATGGCGAAGTCGATTCGACGACGCAGCCCACGAATACGTCCACGCTGCTGCCCATTTCGTTGTTAAAGAAGTCCACGATCGCGACATCTCAGCTCCGAAGGTGCGGCCAAAGGCAGAGATCGTCGACGACACGCAAGAAGACGCAGACTCAATAGAAGACGAATCCTTCTCACAAGAGGAGATTGTCCAGACGACGCGCCTCGCGCGTGATCACGCCTTCGGTCACTTCGACTCTGGTCGAGCGTCGAACGCCTCGTACGAGGACACGCAATTTTTCGAGTTACAGACGTTCATGGGGATGGTCCGCTGTGGCACCGCGCAGGGCGCTACTCGCTTCCAATATCGTCGTGGTGAAGAGTACGGTCCCCACGGCGACACGCACCTCCGCGCTGTCAAGCAGTTCGATCCCGAAGAACTCGTGAACGGCTTCAATGAGAGTACAGACCGCTTGCTCTCCGTGATCGCCTCAGAGATATCCTTTCGAAGGCCAGTTACTGCGGCGATCGATATTACGACCATTCCCTACTACGGGGATACCGAGGAGATGCCGATGGTTAGCGGGACCAAAGAAAGAGACGGCCATGCGTTCAAATTCGCGACGCTCTCGATTATCGGACAGAATATCCCGCTCGTTCTCGCCGTTGAGCCAGTCCGAGAGAGCTCTGAATGGGATGAGAACCGGCCGAATCAGATTCATCGCACTGTGCGCCGACTTGTTCGACGAGCGAAAGAACACGTTCCTATCGAGACTGTGCTGTGTGATCGGGAATTCGACTCGATGCGGGTGTTCCAGACGCTTTCGAATCTCGGTGTGAATTATCTCATCCCAAAACGGGTCTCCAGCTCCGAACGGGAGGTGTTTGACCTGATGGACGAAGACGGTCAGGACGTAGCTGTGGAATTGTCTTCTGTCCACGTCGAAACGGGTTCCCACTCAATGCGGTTCCTGTACGTGCCGTCGACGAGTGGTGAGGGAACAACCGTCTTCGCGACGAATCTCCGAGTCGGTCCCGGGGAAGCCGAGACGTTCTGTCAGCGCTACAGCCGCCGGTGGCAGATCGAGAGTGAGTACAAATCGATAAGGGCGACTTTCTCGCGAAGACCTCCTCGAAAGACTACCGTGTTCGATTGTTCTACTTCATATTCGCGGTCCTCTTGTACAATATCTGGCGGCTCACCGACTTCTTGCTGAAAGCGGGCGTGGGAGGTGAGATGGACTACGCACCTGTGATTACTGCGGGTGAGTGTGTTGAGCTCGTTGCCTCAGCGTTGATTCCACACGACTAATCGGCTGAGCTCTCGCTGGGTCCGCCGCTCAAGAGTGACAACCGTATTCAGCAGCGCCAAAATCCACGCAATTTCGTACGCTCGTCCGGTAGTTCGAGAGTAAGGATTCAAAATCGATCCCTAACCGCTGGGAATCACCACGACTTGATGGCGATTCGATCCAAAACTAGCTTATCCTCCGAAACTGTGGTGGTGACCGCCCGCAGATTCCGTATAGCGTTATAAAATATATAAATGGACACATACCGAATAAACGCCCTCTAACGTCCGAAAACGACCGATGAGCGCTCTCAGTCGAGCGAATAACGGGAAATAACTTACTTTGTCTTAGTTGAGTAAGACAGAGTAAACTCTTAGTGACCGCCACCCGTTGCCCCAACCAAGGCAAATTCAGAATTATGGCCGACGCTTCCCCAAACAGTCGCTCCAGCCGGATCACCGCGTCTACAGCGGTGATCCGACGGCACAACCCCCACACTCCGGAGGTCCAATGACGGGCCGTCGCTCCGTCGAGACACCGATCGAGGACACATTCACGAAATACCTCACGGACAAGGGGAAGGGCGACGCCGGCGAGGAGGGTACGTACCGAACCGACGCCGAGCGCGAACTCCAGCGGTTCCGCCGCTGGTGTCTCGGGAAGACCGCCGATTCCGCGAACGCCGCGCCGCCCGAGTCGTGGGCCGGCGTCGTCGACGGCGATACCGTCCGCTTTGAGAATCTCGACACGACGGTGTTCTCGGACTACGCGCGGTACCTCTCGACCGCCGGCTACGCCGCGGGGACCGTGCTCACCTACTACGCGCACGTCGCGTCGTGGTGCGGCTGGGCGCACGCACAGGGGTATCTTCCGCGTCACTACGCTCGAGAATCGGACGCCGAAGACCCGCTGCCCGAGAACGACGGTCGACGTCCAGGTGACCAGCAGGCGTGGGAGCCGATCCACCGCGACCTGATCACGCAGTTCGTCGACCGCCGCGTCTCTGAGGCGTTCGACGAACTCGGCGCTATCGAAGTTCCCCACACTGATCGCGGTGACCCTGAGAGTGAGCTGTGGCAGGCCAAACAGCGAGCGCGGTTCGAGGCCTACCAGCGGTGTCGCGAGCAGGCGCTTGTATATGTTATCGCCTATACGGGCCTGCGCGGCTCGGAGTTCCTTTCTGCGCCGAAAGAGGATCGTGAGGGCCGCAACGGCATCCGCTGGCGCGACGTGTCGTTCGCGGACAGCAGCGTCACCGTGTTCCGGAAGAGTCGTGAGTGGAAGGAGGCGTCGCTGCCTGAACCCATCATTACGCCGCTGAAACGGTACGCCGAGGTACTGGACATCCCGGACTCGTGGCCGGTGTTCACGACTCTTCACCGCCCCTCGCTCGCCTCGCACGTTACGGAGGGGCTTGCCGACGCTGGTCTCGACGACGACGCGATCGAGCGCATCCGAGCGGGCGCTCCGGACCTGATCGTCGCTGCCGAACACGACCTCGACGCGCCAAAGCCACTCACCACGGACGGTGCACGGTCGATAATGGAGCGGCTCTGGACCCACGACGCGCTTGTGGAGCGTCGCGACGAGCTGGATCTCTCACTCGATGGAAACTATCTCGAACTCCACGGCGGTCGGCGTGGGGTGGGTGAGGTTCTCGTTCGACAATTCGGCTACGCCGCGGCCGCGCGGTACCTCGATAACAGTGAGGAACAGGTCCGTGAGGCCTACCAGCACATCGAGGCGGCCGAACGTGCCGACATGGCGACCGAGGCGTTCTCACAGACCGACCAGCGGATCAGTGACCGGTAGAGCCCTGTTGAGATCAACGACGAATGATGATCATATCCTCTGCGGTCAGTCCGTCAGAAAGGAATCATCCAGAGAACTGGTGCCAATTTTCGACGAACGTGACGAAATCGAAGACCTTGACGAGTTGAACTGCGTCCTCATAGCCATGCTGTGAAAGGGCGCGCTCAATCCCGCCGGTAAGTCATTCGTGTAGATAGCGATCGATTCTGTCCGTCCCTGTTCGAGGAGTGTTGCTGTCCCCCCACTCACTTCCGCATCTGCTTGCTCTATCGTGTGCTCGGAGACAGTCGGTGGCGGCAGAAATATACTCGCGAACCAGATCTATGGTCGCTGAAACGACCGAATTTGAGTAGTCGACCTCTTCGAGAAGCTGTACCCAGCCGGCTTCGGTCGCATCTTCTACCGGAGGAGTCCCATAGGGATAGGATTCGGCGTGAGTTACGAGAGTCTCATCCCATCAAATACAAGCCCGGAATCAATCGCGATCTATTATTTGTCCATCATAAACGCCTGTAACAGCCGTCTGTAACAATCTGGTAGATGCCAGCTACATACTCACCAAGTTCGCCACGGACATCATTACAGAATTCTGTAACAGTTATCTATAACAACTATCTGTAATTATTGAGTGGGTGCGGATCATGGAGTTTTCACAATTACAGTAATCCATTACAGATATCTGTAGCAGAAATATATTACAGATATATGGCACAGATGTCTGACACAGATTTATACTATAGGAGGTGAGATTACGAGGCGTATGATTACGGCCGTAGTTTACTCGGAGTCAGGTGGAACGTACAAGACGACAATGACGGCCAATATCGCAGTCGCGCTCAAGCGCATGGGTCAGAACACCCTCGTGTTGGATCTTGATCCGCAGGAAGGGAATCTGACCAGTCTCTTCGATGTCGGCGAGCGCCGGGGTGATCCAGATGCGGATAATCTGGTCAAACACATCCTCGACATGCCAGACGGAGACTTCCACGATCTCATCGAAACAACTGCTGAAGGCGTCGATATCATCCCGAGCCACGATATGCTCAGCGACTTTACATCCAACCTAGAGCAGAAGATATCCTACGAAACAGGGATGCAAAACATGAGCCGCGAAGAGTATCCCCGGTATGAACTGCTATATGAATTGCTCTGGAACAAGCAGGAACTACACGACGAATATGACGCTGTCCTTATCGATCCAAACGCACGAGCGGAGGACCTACTCTATAACGCCATTTTCGCACTACGGACACTCGTCGCACCCGTCAAACCAGCTGGGAAGGGGAATCTGAGTTTGGAGGGACTGGAGGAACTCGTCGGTAACATGGAGAGCCAATTGGATATCGAGATTGGACTGTCCTGTGTCGTTCCATCAGGTGTTGGTCAAACGAACGCTCACCGGCAATACCAGCAACAGTTCGAGGACACCGAGGCATTCGCCACCCCCGTCACCATCGGGAATCGAGAAAGTCTCATGGATGCCATGTGGGAGGCCAGAGGATCGGCGTTCAAGGTGATCGAAGAGCGATGGAAAACCTTCGAGAAGGATGGTAAGATGGTGAGTGAACCCGGTCAGCGGCGGGTGCGTGACAGGGAAATAGAGACGCTACAGAAATTGTATGAACTCGCCTGGTTCATCGCGACCGACACGTTCGACGCCGACGTCAACCCAGTACTGGAACTCGAGATTCAGGATCACAAAAAGAAGATCATCAACCTACGAGAGGCTGATACGACGGAGGTGACAACCGCATGAACAATTTCAAATCCGGTTCAGGGAATCTTGATTTCGGGGGGAGCGACGAAACTGACGAAGAAGACGAAACTCCCGCCGAAACAACGGAGACTCAAACCGAGGACGAAAAGCCTGAATCGAAACCGAGGGAACAGACCTCTTCAACCGCACCGACACAAGGAGCCACAGAAGAGGCAGCAGCTGGTTCTCCACCCGAGAAATATCCGTATTTTGTCCGGCGGAACAACGTCGGTGACGAACGCGACACACGGCTCGAAATCCATGTTCGAGATAAAGTAGCGGATCAGGAAACTGAATTCCGAAATACACTTGCCAACCAGCTTGGAGTGAACGAGATCTCGAAAACAGACGCTCGAGAGTTCGCCCTTCTCGCCGCGTTTCACCATCCCAAGCGTGTCGCTGAACTGATGCGGAACGAGGGGTTTGGTGCCCTCGATTGACCTCCTCCTGCGACTACGCAGAAGAGGATATTATGAATAAGCGTCGTTGAATTCCTGTTCACGGCGCATCAGCTCCTCAACACCGTGCTCAAGGATACCGCGCCCCATCGCTGTCGGCCGATAGTACGTATAGAAGCCCTGGCTGTCAGCGGTCCGTCGCTGGCGCTTGTCAATGAGCCCAACACCGACCAGTTCGTCGAGGTGGTAGTGGAAGTTGTGGGATTCGACGTCGACCGCGGCCTTGAGATCGGCAGCGCTCAGTTCGTCGTTGGCGACGAGCGTGCGGAGGATCCGAAACCGCGTCGGGTGGCCGATCGCCTGTTGCATCGCGAGATACTCCTCGAGGGTCAGCCCGCTATCCTTGGGAAGCGGCGGCTCCGGCCGACGAACGTCCTCTTTTGGCGGGCGATCAGTTTCGGACATTTGGGGGCGCCTCAGACCACAGGTTAGGACGCCACGTACTTAGTCATTCTCGACTAGAATATCTCTGAGAATACCCATATTTATATACTACCGTTTTGAATCAACGACTCGAATGCGGCAACGGATTATCGACAATCTCTCCCGTGCCGTCGGTGACTCGGAGGCGCTCGCTCCAGTCCAGCGGGAACAGTTTCTTGTCTATCTGATGGGCCCATACCGGACGTTCGACGTCGACGCGCTGCTGCCGGCAGACGCCGATATCGAAACCGATGCCCCGTCATTTGCAACGTGGGACGAGACCAGCGGCGAGTACGCCGAAGACGAGGTGTTGCGGCTCCTACAGGAAACGCGGGACTGCCTCCGCGACCGCGGCTTCAATGCCTTCCTAGCTATTGACGTTGGGATCCCGCTCGATGAGATGGATGCCGCCACGCAGAGTATCGCCTTTGCGCAGGCGAGTAATGCAACGATTTTTATCGCCCCACAGGTCGGCGATAACCTCGGCGTCGGGATCGAAATCGGGAGCGTGCTCGAGGATCTCCTGTCGACAGACGGGATGCAGGGGCCGGCGGCCGACGCGACGCCACCAGAGCGCGCACGGCGGGTCATGGTCGCGACCGAACCATCGGTTCGAAGTGCAATGCTTGGAGCCGTCCACACGCGGTGGGACGCCAGCGTCCGGACGTTCACCGATGCCGCGGACTGCTGTCGTCTCTGCGCGCAATTCTGCACCCATATTCAGAACGGGGAGCTGTACGGCTCGCTTGACCGTTTGGACTGATCGGACTCGCAGTCAGCCCGGGACGTTCGATTGAGGGGCTGTCGCCACCAGATTTGCTGCGAGAATCACCCGACAGCGATGCTCGTCGATCCGATCTTCCAAGTCCTCAATCTCGCTGCGGAGTGCGTCTACCTCCTCGTTTTCAGTGGCCGCGAGTCGGTCCTTCAATCCCTACAACCGTGTCTCTTTCACGTCCCCATTGATGTCGGATTTCCTGACGTACGCCCGCTCGTCAATGTCGTAGACGTCCTGCTCGTGGAGGTCAGTCACGTCAAGTGCGTCATTGACCTTGTCCGGGTCAACGCCGAGTACACGATCCCGATCGAGACCGGCATCCTCCAACGCAGCGAGGACCTCTGTATCGTCCTTCAGTAACTTCGAGCGGCGAGAAGTTCTCTGGACGGAGCCGTACTGGGCATGAACTGGCTGGTCGTGATGGACGCGATCAAGGAGCTGTCGGCGATATCTTTCCGAAGGTCGTTCGCGCCACGTTGCACGTCCGAGAGCAGTGTGTAAAGGTCGATGAGGGTCTCCGTATCTAGGGTGTCCATACTGGTCGGATCGTGGCGTTCTAATGCGTCGATCAACAGGAGCGCATCAGCATAGACGCCGACATCCGGCTCAGTTCTATCGTCAGTCTCGGTAGGGACTTCATCAATCACCTGGGTGGAAGCTGGATCGACCGTTTCAACGAGTATCCCGGCGTCCTCGTCAATCTCGACTTGGGGATGAAGCGTTAGCACGGCAGCATAGGGTTCGGCATCCGGCGGAAGTCGGTCAAGCTCAAAGCCGCCGCTCGCATCCTGGACACGACGATATAGCGTTTCAAACTGGTCGCGCTGGAGCGGTTGAGAATCATCCGAGTCCAGAATTTCGATGATGACGCGGTGTTCCTGTGTGTCGGTGATACGAAACTGGGTGTGTGAAAGCGGTGTGATGAGAGTGGCATCCGGAGAAAGCTCCTCGGCCGCTTCGAGGAGCGTGTGCCAGTTCCCGCTGAACGACATATCTATACTCCCACTGCTGAGAGCTTAAAATCCCCAGTTCGTCTGGATTGCAGTGTTGACAGAGCCGTCAACAGAGGATCGACAAACTGGCGTACCCTCCGAAAGCGATCCACGCCCCCCAAACAGCTCATCAATACTGTCGGTGCGCGTGACCGCATCAACAGCGAAGCGGGCCGAACGGCTACCGAAATCTTGCCGTCCGCGCATACTTGTACGAACGGGTGGTAGCATCGGCCATGACGGACGAGGATGAGCTGGTCCACCATTGCACGGTGGACGAGCCGGGATATTCCAACAGCACTCGAGGCGGCCGCAATCGAGTATCTCGATGTCGACGACCAGCGGACGATCGTGATCTATCAGCACGCGATTCTGATGGTTATCGCCAGTGAGGGACAGGCAACAGAAACACGGGAATTTACAGTCGAACTCTGGGAAGAGCCGCCGGACGGCTTTCCGCGCGACCCGGATGATCTCGTCACAGCATTCCTCGATGAACTACTGGCAACCACCGATACAGTTCGCACAGAGTCCTGAATTCCGTCGACGATGGAAGACTATCATCGAGCGCGATGTCCTAGCCTTTTCTATCGAGCGACATCGTAGAAGGGAAGCAGAAGAGGGTCCGATGGCACAGACACCGACGATTACCGAGGCAGCTGTCCGCGCCCTCGCTCGACCGCAGTCATACGATCGAGGCAAGGACTACTACGAGCAGGGGGCTGTCCGTGACATCACGCGTCGAGGCGACCGGTTGGGAGCGACTGTCGACGGCAGTCAGTACGAGCCCTATCAGGTCCAAGTCAATCTGGATGAGACTGGCGTCGTGGACACGACGTGTTCCTGCCCGTACGATCAGGGCGGAATCTGTAAGCATCGTGTCGCCGTCCTCCTGACATACAGCCGCAACCCCGACGAGGTTAGCCAGCGCCCACCGATCTCCGAACTGGTCGCCGACACAGATCCAGCGGAACTCCGAGACCTCCTCGTTGATCTCGTCGAACGCCAACCCGACCTCGAAGAATGGATCGAATCGCGACTCAAGACGGCCCAGTCGGACGCCACTGTTGACAGCTCCGGTAACCAGAGCCCAGACATAAATCGGGACTCGATTCGACAGCAAGTTCAGTATGTCCTCCAGCCCCCAAAGGGGCGTGGAGGCCGAACGCAGGACCCGTATACAGCAGTCGAAACCGATGTCAAGAAACTTGGCGACCTACTCGATCAAGCGTGGGCGGCCATCGAAGCAGATGACGGCGGGACGGCCCTGGACGTTCTTGAACCACTCGCAGATGAGCTGATGAACGAAGCGTGGCTCGCACTCTCCTACGACGATTCCCAGGCCATTTTCGAGTTTTTTGATGAGGTCGACACGGCGCTGGCCGAAGCGCTACTCACGGCTGATCTCTCCGACGCCGAACGCGATGACTGGGAGGTGAGACTGCAAACGTGGCAGCGTGAGATGGAGAGCTATACGGACCGACCACCGTACAGCGTCGCCCTCGACGTCGTCCAGCGAGAGAGGAGAGCAAACAGTAGGTACGCTGCCCTCTGGGACGGTAACTCGCCGTGGTATGCCGAGGACGTCATCAAAGCCAGACTCAACGTCCTCGAACAACAGAACCGCGTCGACGAATATCTGGATCTGGCGGCCGCCACCGACCAGATCGACGCGTACGCTACGATGCTCGTCGAGGAGGGCCGTATCGACGAGGCGATCGAGTATGGCCAGCAGAACCTGCACGTGCCCGACAACGCACTCATGCTGGCCAGAGCACTCCAAGAACACGACCGACCACAGGCAGCCCTGGAGATAGCCCAGTACGGATTGTCCCTGGACGGCAACGGGAAGGCAGATCTGGCCGAGTGGCTCCGCGACAGAGCCGCCAGCTTGGACGAACCGGAGGTGGCGCTAGAGGCGGCCGTCGCCGCGTTCGAAGTCGCACCCACACTCGCGGCCTACCAGGCGACAGAAGAACTCGCTGGTGACGACTGGCCGGCTGTTCGCGAGGAGATGCTGGAATCGCTTGCGAACCGAGACACGACCAAGCGGAATGCGCAACGACATGTCGGGATCTTCCTGTACACCGAGCGGTACGACGAAGCTATCGCCATCGCGGACCGGTTTTCGGACGACATGGTGGTCGAACCGGTCGCCGACGCCGTCTTCGAGGAGCGTCCGGAGTGGACGATCGCCACCTACAAAGCACAGGCCGAACCGATCATCGAGGAGGGGAAATCACAGCAGTATCGACACGCCGTAGACTGGCTAGCGGCAGCCGGAAATGCGGCCGACGCTGCGGGCGAGCTCAACGGGTGGCGGGCCTACGTACAGGATCTCCGGGATGCACACTCTCAAAAGTACAAGCTCCGACCGATGTTGGAAGAGTTACTCGAGGAGTTCGAAGATCGATAGCCCAACGGAGATCATGACTGACACGGATAGCACAGATCGATTCGTCATCGAAGTCAGCCAAGTGGGCACTGTCGACCACATCGTCGACCTCGAAGCGGACTCAGCGGACGGGTCGCCGTACGCCCCTCGACAGGACTTGCCGGGCGGAAAGCTGTGTGACCGGAGTACACGCTCACCCGCAAGCGAGTACATCACACTTCGAGATTACGCCGACTGGAAAGGTTTCGACAAGACGGCCTTCGAAGGTGATGCGCCGGACGAGGTATGTTCGTATTGCTGGACAGCGGTAGTCGAACATGCTAAGCGAGGAGAACAGCGCGAACGCGATGACGTCGACGACCGTATCGGGACAGTCGGCTACCGTCTCCGATGGAAGCAGAAGGGGCGTGCCCGCGAAGAGTGGTACGACATCGTCGTCCGGCCCGAAACAACCATAACGGAACTCGACAGGCTCGTCTGTCGGTTCACCACGCTCGATGACCTCCATCTTCGCATGTACGGTCTCGAAGACGAGTACATGGATTCGACACTCAACGTCATCCCGGATCAGCAGTTTACCGAGGTTAGAGACCCCTCATACACGAACGCAAGCGAGGTAACGATTGCTGACGTCGCCGAACGTGCGACACTCTGGGACGGCGACAAACTCAGCATGGTCTACGATTTTGGAACCCCCTCGCGCTATTACTGTATCGTCAAGGAGGTGTACGATCCAGGGGAGATCGAGAAACTCCTCGAAGAACGTGACCCGATCGCAGCGACCGAGACAGCCGCGATCATCGACGAGAAACGACCCTAACAATAGTCACGAGCGGACAGTTGCCCCGCTCTTTTTCACTGCACTCCTCGAACGCGCAGTCAATGACCGACTGCCCGTACTGTGAGCGATCCTTCGCGGACGAATCCGAGATCCGCAAGCATCTCTATGAAGACCACGAGTCCGACGAACTCGGTCGGATCGACACCAAACGGGTTGAGCAGTACATCGACGACCACGACCTCGAAGAAAGCGACGACGATGCCACCCGTGCGCAGCAAGACACGGACGAAGCGGTAGGCATGACCGCGGCGACCAACCGCCAGTCAGATGAGCGGTGGGAGTTACATGACGTACAAGCGCTATCGACGAGGGAGATCACGGACAAGCTTGCCGAGCACGGTATCGACACGACCGAAGCGTCGTTCCGTGACCGTGCGGCCGCGGTTGACTCGGCGATGGTACTCGCCGACCAGTGGGAGGACGACCACGACGTCGACACGTCGGGGTACGATCAGGATTTCATCTGGATGGCAGCTGAAGTGCTCTGGAGCCGGTGGGCACCCGATCTCCCCTATCGGGAACGTATCTACGATCTGGTACAGGACGGTCGAGAACTCCGTGAGCAGGACGACGACGCCGAAGCCTGCGAACAGTGGCTGAGTGCCTGGGAGGTCATCGTCGCCGTCACGCCCGACGACATCACGACAATCGAAGCGGCTGACGATTACCTCCCGAATGTACTCTCTCTGGAAGCATTCCTGCGATCACTCGACAACGACCTTGCCACCCTGGCAGCGGACGACCCAACCTATCACGAGCGACGTCTCGAGTTCTGTCGCGAGGTCTGTACCCAATTTCCGGATGCACCCGACGAGTTCCTCCTTGACTTCCGCCACTTCGTCGCTGACTCGCTGACAGAGCTAGGACGAGTGGTCAAGAGCAGAAGCGAGTTCGAGACGCTCATTCGAGACTACCCCGAGGATCCGTGGGCGTACAAGAAACTCGCGGATAGCTACTGGCGGGAGGGAGCTGACGAGCCAACAGCCGAGGAGCTGGAACGCGCCGTGAAATTGTACGAGCAGGCGCTGAATGCCGAAGGCTCCCTCGAACAGCCAGCAACCGTCTCTGACCGGATCGGCGACCTCGAACGGCGGTTAGCTGATGTGGACACGTCCGAGGCACAAGAGAAATAGGGAGTCCCTGTCGGCTGGTTTACGCCGTGAGCGAACCCCACTCGTCAGCAGACAATCCCAACTATCATCTTAACCAACACCAAAACAGCGTTGTCGCGTATTTGTTGGTTAATCTCGTCCAGTGCCCCAGAGCCGTTCTGCGGGTGGATTGAGCGCCCCCTAAATCGGTCGGCGGGTGATTTCGGCCACCCCGAGCATCTTGAGGTCGGGATAAGTACGGGTAAGCATGACACGAGTCGAGAAAGACAACGAACGGGAAGAGCGCATCAAGACGCGGATCATCGTCGACACTTACAGCCCTGAAGAGCAAGCATGGGGATGGTCCGCCTATCTGGGAGATACGATGGACTTCCCATTCGAAGCGCGCTGTGTCACCGAGCGGGAGGAGTCACCTCTAGAGGAAGGCGAAACGATACGCGTGGTTGGAATGTCACCGACAGATCCGACCCTCAGCCAGATGTTCGTGACGATAGAGTGGATGGGCAGGGAGCTTGGCGTGCCACTGGAGCAACTGGAGCCTGTCGAAGCCAGTGATGACACGGAACAAGCGATCGCAGACTGGCAGTACTGGCTCGACCGCTAACAACGCAAAATCCCCGATAGAACCATCCTCATCCGCAGACGTGTACAGCGCCGCGCCGCAACGAAACTCCAAGAACCCACATATTGAATCCAGTCGGGGACTTCTGTGCCGATACTGAATGCGAATCGAATTCGACGACGGAACTCTCTTGCTCCAAGATGCCCCCGACGACGTGCCCTTTGCGGAGTGGGACGACCGCGTCGACGAGTATCGCGCCCAAGCGTATCGATATCGATCTCTCCTCGAATGGGCCGGCTCGTGGACGGACGGAAACGAGCAGGCAACGTTACAAGACGGCTTCGCTCACGCACTCGAAGACGCCGCCCGAACCTATCCCGATTTCGACCTCACGCCGGCGCTCCACATCGAACCACGAGACTACCAGCAGGCCGCCCTCGACGCCTGGATCGACCACGACCGCCGAGGGAGTGTCGTCCTCCCCACGGGCAGCGGGAAGACATTCCTCGGTCTCCAGGCCATCGCCGACGCCGGCGTGAGCACGCTCGTCGTAACGCCGACGATTGACCTGATGAACCAGTGGCACGCCACCCTCACCAACGCCTTCGGCGACCAGCTCTCCGAGTCGGTTGGCGTCCTCGGTGGCGGCAGTCACGACGTCACCGCGATCACGGTCACGACCTACGACAGTGCCTATCGCTACGTCAACGAGTACGGCGACCAGTTCGGCCTGCTCGTCGTCGACGAGGAACACCACCTGCCAGCTCCGACCTACCGGCAGATCCCCGAAATGATGATCGCCCCCTATCGCCTCGGCCTCACGGCGACCTACGAGCGGCCCGATGGCAAGCACGAACTTCTCGAGGACCTCCTCGGTCCCGTCGTCTATCGGGAGGGCGTGGACGAACTCGCTGGCGAGTACCTCAGCGAGTACGAGACAATCCACATGTCGGTCGACCTCACGGCCGACGAACGCTCGGAATACGACGAGGAGTATCAGATCTATCGCGACTACGTCGACAGCCACGAGTTCGACCTCTGGAAAGAGGACGGCTATGCGGAGTTCCTCAAGCGCACGTCCTACGATCCACAGGGGCGACGGGCACTCATCGCCAAGCAACGCGCTGAGCGGATCGCCCGCACCGCCGAGAAGAAGCTCGACACGCTCGACAATCTCAGCAAGCGCCACCACGACGACCGCGCGATAATCTTCACCGCCAATAACGACTTCGCCTACGACATCTCCCAAGAGTTCATCGTTCCCTGTATCACCCACCAGACGAAGACCGACGAACGCACCGAGATTCTGGAACGATTCCGCAGCGGGGAGTACTCGATGCTCGTGACCTCGCAGGTCCTCGACGAGGGCATCGACGTCCCAGCGGCGAACGTCGGAATCATCCTCTCGGGGAACGCCTCGAAACGCCAGTATGCGCAGCGACTCGGCCGCATCCTACGGCCCACGGACGACCGCGAGCCGGCTCGTCTCTACGAGATCATTACCGAGGACACGATGGAGACGTACGTCTCCCAGCGACGCCGCGAGGGGGTGACCACCAGTGCTGACGGCTAATCTCGCACGATCACAAACGACCGACGAAACGGTGACGCCGCTATTTATCGATCCCGACGAAGAGCGCTACCGGAAGACTGCTCGGGAACTCATCCAGCTGTTTGAGGACCATCTCGACGAGTCGAAAGGTGAGCTCGAAGACGCGATTGACGAACTGACCGTCTCGGATACCGACTACAAGATCGTCCAGGGCCTCGCAAAACTCCTCAAAGACGAGTGCGAATTCGAGATCGTTGCCACCGTCGAACCGCGTGAGATACGCCGGCGGCTCTTCGAGAAAGCCAACGATCGGTATCCCATCGTTCGCCAGCCCACGCTCGGTGAGGATACACAGAAACTGGAGGTGTACAGCGCGGTCGCCGACGACCTCGGGGTGTCGCTTGAGGAGTGCTATCGGGGAATGTACGCTGATCTCGACGATAACAAACGCCTCGTCCGGATCGGCACGCGGACGGCCGAGAAGTACGCCAATGATGGCGATGGGTCGACGTCGACGACCAACCTAACCGGCAGCAGCGACGACGAGTACGAACACACGGATCTCACCGTGGACTGGCTGTTGACGCGCTACAATCTCGCGCTCGCACAGGCAGTCCTCTACGATGCGACAGAGATGCGGATTCGGGTGTGGGATCACTTCGGGACGGTGTTCAGCTACGTGAAGCTGTTCGGGCTAATGCACCGGATCTATCCGATCGACGCCGACGGCGAGCGTGTCACGAGCACGGACCAAGCCGCCGGCTATGAGGCCGTACTGGACGGGCCGGCGTCGCTGTTCTCGCAATCGCAGAAGTACGGGATTCGTATGGCGAACTTCCTGCCGGCATTGCCGCTCTGTAATCGGTGGGAGATGACCGCCGATATCTTCATCGACGAGACGACCGGCGAGACCCGACAGTTGGAGCTTGATCATACCGAAGGCCTCGATTCACACTACAGCGCGGGCGACCAGTTCGATAGCGACGTCGAGCGGACGCTCACCCAGAAGTGGGAGCGAGCGAATACGGACTGGGAGTTGGTGCGGGAAGACGATGTCTTCGACCTTGGTGCTGAGGTGATGATTCCCGACTTCGCGATCGAACATCCTGATGGTAGGCGTGCGATTCTCGAGATCGTCGGCTTCTGGACGCCCGAGTACTTGGACGCGAAGCTAAAGAAGATCCGACAGGTGAAGGCCGACAATTTCGTGCTGGCTGTCTCGGAGCGGCTGGATTGCGCAAGTGAGGAGTTTGGGGGTACCTCTGATCGGCTGTTGTGGTTCAAAACCGGAGTACATGTCTACGATGTGGTTGAATTGGCTGAGCAGTTTGCGGTATCGCCACATCCTTCTGATTGAACAGCGAGCACATCGAAGGCTACAGTCGGGTGATATTTTTAGCTATTGATAGATTATTGGCAACTACTATATGTACGAGATGCTCGACGATACGGCGGCGCAGGTCATCCTCGCTATCGGGAGTGGTGACTCCATCCGCCGTGTCGCCCACACCTCCACACGCCGTAGGAGACGGTGAAACAGGCCGTGAACCGTCTCGAAGACGTAGGCTACATTACCTATGGCGACGGCCTCTCCGTCGTCTTCCTCGACGAAGTCGACCAGTTCGAAGAGCCCAGTGCCACAACAACTGTAGAATATCGGTGACACGAACTCTTGGACAATCGCCTCTATCGATTTGTTGTGTGAGCGGCCACCACAGTGTGTAGACCCACCCCTATCGACTTGTTCCAGTTAGCGATGATGCTGAGTCATCGAGAACACCCTCACCCCTATCGATTTGTTCGAGATACAGCCTACTGGTTGAGCTGTGCGTTCACGACAGTACGGAGTTCGTCATCGTGGACATCGTCCAGCCGCGAATCTTCCCGAAGCGTCTCGATAATGGTTTCCGGGTTCTCACCAAACGTGAATTCGAGATAGCTGCCCGAGTGTGGTCCCTGACTCTTCCGCTCTGTCTCGACCAACGAATACGTCGTGAGTTCTTTCATCTTGTTCACGTACGTCTCCTGATGATACTGGTCCGAATCCAGGGTACCCGTCAAGTACTGATACACTCGGTATCCGATTGGGCTTCTCGCTGCACCAGTTCCAGCCTCACGGGCCACAGCTGCAGTCGCGAACAGACAGAGCTTTTTTTGCGTACTAATCCCACGCGTTACCTCTAATACGCGGTTCTTCTCGACCTTATCTTGGGCCTCTCGGACGTGCTCCTCACGGACTTTGTCCGCTCCTGTTTTTTCTGCGATCGACCCCGCTGTTCGCATCAGGTCGATCGCCTTCCGTGCGTCACCGTTGGTTTGGGCGGCGAATGCCGCTGCGAGTGGAATGACGTCGTCACTGAGCGCATCCTCGTGGAAGGCGTCCTCCCGAGCCCAGAGGATCTCCCGGAGCTGGTTGGCGTCGTAGTCACTGAAGTGAACGTCCTCAGGGGTGAACGAACTGAGAGCGCGACTCCCCACGCTCTCCATCATCTTCGTATCGTTTGTGATGGCGGTCACGGAGACCTGGGCGGTGATCTCATCGGTGCTTCCGGCACGAGAGAGCTGATAGAGTAGGCGGGAGAAAGCTGGCTCGTCCATATCGCGACGACCGACAAGCATGTCGAGTTCATCGAGAATGAATACGACTGTATCGTAGTGTTCGTTGATGAGTCGGTAGAGTTCGCGCCATTTTTTCTTGTTTGGAACCCCGTGCTCCGGGACGTCGACAGTCGTTCCAATGTCGTTCGCTACCTTCCGTGCGAGTTCGTAGACGGCTGCGCCGAGGGTTCCCACGTTCTGGCAGTTCATCTGGATGACGCCGAACCGGATATCACGACTTTCGCAGAGTTCGACGATGTTCTGACAGACGGCGTTGATGATGAGGGATTTCCCGGTCCCAGACGGTCCATAGAGGAAGAGGTTCGGCGGTCGTTCGTTACTGATCGCGACGCGAAGATGTTGGGTGATATCGGTGAGTTGGGTGTCGCGACCAACGATACGTTCCTCGTCGACGATCTCGTTCGGTTCGAGGAGTGACCGGTTCTCGATGAGACTCGCGGCTTCCTCCTGCTCGAGAATGAGATCTTTGATAGAACCCGTGGACTCAGGGGTTTCCTCGGGACCAGGATCCGTGGGCATACCGCATCTCACTCTATCAGGACACTAAAAGATTCCCCTGTCGATTTCTTTTCTACCGGTACGGCATTCAGAACCAGTATATCAGAGGGTTACACCATTATCTTCCGTGACCTCCGACGATTTGTTAGGAACTCCCTCGTCTCGACCGATCCAGGAGAACTCCCGAACACCCTCTCACCCCTATCGATTTGTTCTAACCACAAAGGAGGGGTGGGGTGAGAGAATTCCCGAACGGACTAACGCTCCATCTACGCCACGATTAACACAGGATCGAGAGCTGCATACATCTTCCTTTTCTCTTCTTTCTAGTTCTAGCTACTAGCTAGCTAGTAGAACGCACCTCTATCTATTTGTTCTAACTTCACTCCTGCAATCGTTTTCTCACCTAATCAAATACTTAAAACTGGTCGTAGAATCAGGGGACGGAGAGCGCACTCAGAGAGCTTATTGGTGCCATGGCGAGGTGTCTTGTTATTCCCGCTGTTTCCCAAGCTACTTACTCTACACTCACCCCTATCGATTTGTTCTATACCCCTTCAGTATACCGAATACAGTAGGAATCGAGGTGATAAGGACCGATCCTGTTGAAGAACCTCATCCTGACGTGCCATTTTCACGTGATTTCCTTTTGATTAACTCTCCCCTCCTCACCCTTTCTCGCCAGAACAAATCGATAGGGGTGGGTGTGTGGTCCTGCCGACACGGCCGCGATAGATGCATCTGATCACGTCTATAGCCACCTCTCTACTCAATTTCGGCATTTCCGCTCCAGTGGTTCAATACCGGTCTTCCGTCGATGACTTCCCACTGAACAAATCGATAGAGGTGACCCTCCGCATCATTCGTCTTTAGTTAAGCCTCACACCTCGGTTGTGTAGCGGTAGCGAGCGTCTCTTGTAAGATCGGTCGTTGCTTGTGGATCTTTTGAGCGTCTTCGATCAGCCGTTCGAGCAGCGGCGGTGGTGAGTAGCCGAGGTACTCACCGAGTTCGTGGAGAATGAGCTGGGCGTGCGACCGGAAGGTCGCCGCCCAGCGCTCTGTCGGAAAGACGAGCTCATCATCCGCCTGCTCGGTGACGAGATCCAACAGATCACGGCTTACAAGCAGCGAGAGCAACGCTGCGTACAGTAAGATCTTCACCACGTGTTCGTCACTCGTGTCGAACTCATCCAGTTCGTACTGCGTCTTCAGCTCGCGGAACAACAACTCAACTTCCCACCGACAGCGGTAGATCTCCGCTAAATCTGCCGGAAAGAACTCCTCTCTCGCCAAATTCGTCATGTATAGGTGGTAGTCGTCGGCGTCCTCGTCGTGGACGCCGACGACGCGAAATTGCTTCGTATCCAGCGATCGTGTCCCGTTGTACAGCCCTCGTTTGAACTCTACTTCGACCTCTACATCGATGTACTTCCGGTCGAGGTCGTCGAGAACAGCTCGAAGCTGCTTGCCCTCTAAGGGAATGGCGCGGCCGCGCCATTCCCGTAATTCCGCCGTAATCACCGGATTCGCGTTCTGCTTCAGCCGACTCACGAAGTAGCCGTCATTTTCGTCGATCAGCGCAAACCGGCGGTACTTGAAGTAGGCAAGATCGAACAACACGAGGCGGTTCTCAAGCCACAGCCCTGTTTTGGACAGGGTGCTGTCGTGCGTTTTCTCGTTAGCAGTATCGAGCCGTTCAATCGTCTGCTCCGTGGCATTGTGGAGCAGGTGGAGCTTCGCTCCAGCCTGCTCCTCGTGGCGGGCTTCGAACTGATCTGAGAGAAATTCGTGTAACCGCAACACCGTTCCATCAGCGATCATTACATCTCTAAATCGGTCGATATCAGCGTCACCAGCGGTAGGAACAGCGACCTCGTCGAGACCGCGCTCGACGAGGTCGCGGAGGTACTCCGCAAGCGTCGGAGTCAACCGCTGATAGAATCCGCCCGGAGAGATCGTCTCATCGGCAGTAGAGTTGTAACAGCGTCTGAACCCGGCGAGTGTTCGGCTTTCGCCTGCGGCGAAGCCGAACACGAATGCCCAGACGAAGGCTGGGATCTGGAGCTTGCGGTCACGTTCGACCACGCCGAGTTCCTCGGCGTGCTCTTCGAGGAACTCAGAGGGAAACAGTGTAGTGAGCCGACGCATAATTCGGGATGAGGAGCCGTCGTCGTACACAGACTCGGCTTCCTCATTCCTTCCGAAAGATGCCTCGATAAGCCGCCGCTGTCACGCGGTTTCTCGCTTAACTAAAGACGGATAGGCTTGGATTGTAGTAGCTATACGTCGACTCAGCGAAGACAAGTTCAAGCTCAGAAGATAGATATTGATATCGCTTACCGAACAATTCGAGTTCTTCTATCGGTGCGGAATCATCTTTGTACTGTTCTTTGAGGTCGTCGTAAAACCGTTCTATCTCAAGTACAGTGAAGACTGCGACCTGAAACACTTTGTTCTCTTCACCAGCCAAAGAGCGGAGCTGCTCCCGTGCCGCCTCATAGTCTCCCAACATCTGTTTCTCGTGAACTTCATCCAATATTCGACGGAGTGACTCTTCATTCCGGAGGAAACGTTCAACCACGTTTCGCGGTGGCCCCCAGTCGTCACTTTCGGTGCCGCTCTCGGTCATACCGTATTGTGATTACATTTCTCAAAAAAACCTTCTACCGAACTCAAGCCAGAGCGCCTCAGAGCCGAGCCCCGAGACAGTTCACCTGTCTCTGCTCATACTGCTTCACCGTCCGGAGGGTTTGTCGAGATCGAGTGGATGTCCACCGACAAGCCTCAGTTTCCACGAGCGAGTGCCGGGTCATTTACCTGAGCGAAGTGGGATGAGAAGGTTGACAGTTGCAGACTTCAGATTAGGTCGATCTTGTTAGTTCGATTCGGGAGAGGCTGGTCCGTTCGGAATCACACTGTATAAAATATATCTGTCATAAAACTGCGTAAAATCTTGGGAGCCGTGCAAAAATGGACTGCGTAAACGCCTTTTTATTATCACGTAAAATTCACTTTACGGTCATTTCCCAGCAATATAATCCGCATAATGTGCGTAAACGAGTACGCACATTCAATCTTCTAGATACAACCTGTAGCCCTCGTACCTGTGCGTAATCGTCACTTGGAGAATTCAGTCACTTCCAGTAGTAGTATTAGAGTAGGGGAATAGAACCTAAACACAGAAAAATGGGGTTATTTGGTCAATTGACTCGTACTGGAGAAGTCTCAGTTAAGGGATACATGGTCTGGTGACTGCCGTCAGATGCAGAAATCTGGTCTTGGAGCGCAGTTAGCGTTGTGACTTGGTCGATGCCTGTACACTCGTAGTCTGGGTTATTCTGGCTTCGAGTGATGTACTCGTTGAGTGTCTTGATCGAGTAATTCCACGGTTTGCTATACGGCGCATGAATCAGCGAACAGCCCTGTTTCTCACCATGATCTAACTGGTTAAGCGCATTCGCCGCGTGATGCCGATCGTCGAATACCCAGATGTAGCGACAATCTGGATTGGACGCGAATGAATTGTATTTGCGTGACAACATCTTGTAGTTATTGTGGTTGGTTATGACCTCTCCACCCCAAGTGTCAAACGTGGTCGTCACAGACGTACCAACCATTTCTACAGAATCAACTGATTTCCAGTAGATATCTGGCGCAACTTTATTCGTGACGTCAGGGTACGGAGTCACAGAGTGGTCAGCGCGCATGTGTATCGTTTGTAGTCTTTCAACGCCCATCCGGTGTCTGAGAGACTCATTCCAATCGCCAACAAGGCCAACGCTTTCGTTGATTGAGCTCTGGAGTCCATGGTCTATCATCACTTGTCCAAAGGCCTCCCCAAGCGTTCGTCGGTACTTCTTTTGCGGGCTCCATCTGACCTTTCTCCGCAGGATTGTCTCTTCTTTTATGTTTCCGGCCTTTTGGAACCGTTTCAACACTGGTTCATACTCATTGTCCCAGCGTTTCTTTGAACAGCCAATCAGCGTTCGGAGTTTGGGAGGGGGACTACAGCCGATGTGATTCAGCGTGCCGTCGATCAGAAACGGAACACCGTTATACCAGAGAGCGATCGCGTACGAGAGCAGGAGTTCAGGCCGCTTTTCACTCTTTATCAAGTCGACGCCATTTACTACGATTCTGTCTGGGAGTTTGAGTCCGGTCATTAGTCTTAGGTGTACACTCTGCTATGATAAACAACCCGGTCAGAATTTGAAATATATCGTATTTAAACGGAAAATGAACCATATATTTCCAGATAATGTCGTATCACTGGGAAATGTTGTTCATATTGGCAGGTAATAAAACGAACCGACCCATCTCTTTCGGCAAACTGTGACAAGGAAGGACCTCAAAGAAGAGTATCCTTGGTAGCGGACGTTCCGGAACATAATCACCGACGTGCTTTCATGGTGGCTTAGTAGTGATACACCAACGCCAATGGTTGATGTCGAAGCATTCCTCACCGAGTCGAACCGATCGAGGATGTTCACAGCGAAAGCGCTCTCTCTGATAGTTTCGACGCCTGGGCGTATCTCCGACAGCAACACAAACTCACTCACAATGTCCTTCAGACGGCACACAAACATATTCTGAAAAATCGCCAGCCGGAGATCGCCGGCCACTACAGGGATATCCACGTTCAGATTGGTGGGCGACAACCGCCGTCACCAGAGGTCGTTGAGTCATTCGTCTTTAGTTAAGCTTGGGAGTAATATACTTAGGTAGAAATATGCTTGGTAGTGTTGGACCACACTGATCAACCGAGCCAAACATTGTATCCACTGAAATCAAGCAATATACCGACTCTAGAAACACGAATTTCTCGCCGTAGCGGGAGTAAATCGGCAGAATTCGAACAGAACTCGGGCCAAGACAGCATTACTGAGAGTATTAACTAAAGACGGATGTACCTTCTCAATAACCAACGGACAAGTTGACATCCGCTGAGGATGTCGCCAACCAGCGGGGGTTCTGTTCGATGTTGGACTTCTGCCCAACACATATGACGTTGGGATGTGTCCCAACACGTACGGGATGCCCTCAGAACTGTTCTTCCAGTACACGCACGTCGAAACTGGTCTCGTCGAGAACGTCGTGCTTCGACCGACTGACGACACCGAGACGTACCCCTCGGGCTGGAAGTACACGCTCCATCTGGGCACCCTCGACGATCTCACGCTCGTCCGGTACGACAACTCCCACGAGGACACGAAGGGGCACGAGCATCACACCGCAGTTGGTGATGCCGACGGCATCGAGTTCCCTGGGATGGAGGAGCTACTCGTCGAGTTCTGGGCGAGCGCAGACGAGTACTAGGACGCTGTCGGCGGCGACCCGCCCCACCCGCACTGACCGAACACTACCCGACCCACCGCCACCCCGACCATGACCACACTCCACATCACCGTCGGCGACCGAGAACAGCTCCGGCAGGATACGCTCCAGTTCGTCCAGGACGTCGAGGCCGACGATCTCGACGATCAGGATGGAAAGGCGACGCTCCAGTTCGGGGCCTACGACGACTTCGTCAGCAATCTCACCCCGCTCCGCCTGGAGCTCACCCGAGCGATCGCCGAGGAAGCTCCCGAAAGCATGCGCGAAGCGGCGCGGCTCGTCGATCGAGACGTGTCCGACGTCCACTCTGACCTGAAGCAGCTGGAAGTACTGGGTATCCTTACGCTCGAAGAAGGCGGCCCGAGCGGCGCGATCCAACCGGTTGTCCCATTCGACCGCATAGAGGTTCACATCGACTACCCGCTCATCGATAACGGCGATGCCGACAGCGCCCCTGCGAGTGCGTAGTCGGTTCGTCTCAAACTGGCAGAATTCTCAGTGATCATTTCGCAGTTCTCATCGAATGGGTGTTTTGCGAGAATATGTTTAAAATCGGTTTTCAACAGAGCTTTGATGAGGACTGTATCAACCATCTCCTACAGAAGAGCGCGGCAAAACGTCTCTCCGAGTTCATCGAATCTGTTGGAAAATGGGAGTACCGGCAGGTTGACACAGCCATCAACGAACCTGTTCGGTTCAGAGAGCAAAATACCCGTGTGAGTACTACGTCCAGTTTCAGTCAGTACTTGCGATGCTTGACCAGATATACGATGATCGAGGACTCCATTTGCGGGCGTTCTTCGGGTCAATCGCTCCATCTCCCCCACACCGTTTTTCCAGTGTTCTTCGAACCTTTATCACCCCAATCCGCATAGTGTCATGTGGTGTAATCACATGAAACTCGCACTGATCGGGGTCGGGCAGGCGGGTGGGAAAGTGGTCGACGAGTTCTTGGCCTACGACGCACGAACGGGTGCGGATGTTGTTCGTGGGGCGATCGCTGTCAACACGGCGAAAGCCGATCTCCAGGGCATTGATCACCTCTCGACGGACCGCCGGATCCTGATCGGGCAGTCGCGAGTGAAGGGTCACGGCGTGGGTGCAGACAATGAACTGGGCGCAGAGGTTGCTGAGGAAGACATCGACGAGATCCTCGGGTCGCTTGACTCGGTTCCGACCCACGAGATCGATGCGTTCCTCGTCGTCGCCGGGCTCGGTGGTGGGACGGGGTCGGGTGGGGCGCCCGTGATCGCCAAGAATCTCAAACGGATCTACACCGAACCCGTCTATGGACTGGGCATTCTCCCCGGCAGCGACGAGGGTGGGATCTACACGCTGAATGCCGCCCGGTCGCTCAAAACGTTCGTCGATGAGGTGGACAACCTCATGCTGTTCGACAACGATGCGTGGCGCAGTTCGGGCGAGTCCGTTGAAGAAGGGTTCGACGCGATCAACGAAGAGCTTGTCCAGCGATTTGGTGTACTCTTCAGTGCGGGTGAGGTGACAGAAGGAAGCGACATCGCCGAGAGTGTCGTTGACTCCTCAGAGATCATCAATACGCTCAAAGGCGGCGGGATCTCCTCGCTGGGCTACGCCGACGTCGCGGTGGACGAGCCAGAGCGGAAAGGGTTGCTTTCGCGGCTTCGTGGCGATACGGATGACGGGATCGACAGCACAGAGGCCACCAACCGGATCACGAGTCTTGTCCGAAAGGCGACGCTCGGTCGGCTTACGCTCCCGTGTGAGGTGAACGGTACCGAGCGGGCGCTACTGGTCGTTGCCGGCCCACCGGCGTATCTCAACCGAAAGGGAATCGAACACGGGCGCAAATGGCTCGAAGAGCAGACCGGATCGATGGAAGTTCGGGGTGGTGACTACCCGCGTCGCGGAGAGGGGACAGTCGCAGCGATCGTGTTGCTCGGCGGTGTGACGAATGTCCCGCGGGTGAAAGAACTCCAGCAAGTCGCGATCGAAGCACAGCAGAATATCGGTGAGATCACCGGTGAAAGCGAGGACAAGTTCTCGGAGCTGATGGATAGCGACGGTGAGTTGGAATCGCTGTTTTGAGGATATACATAGCTCACGCTGTCGGTAATGTTCTTGAAAACAACTCCGTCAAGGTATTCTTTGAGTTTCAGAGAATATTGAGAGACATAAATCGACATCCAGCCCCGTAAAACGACAAAGTTCCAAAAGAAAGTGCTCAATAAGATTGAAGACCTAGAGTAAACCGATTGTTATTCATATTAGTGAGGATGCAATAGACAATAAGCGCAACAAAGAGCAGAAGTCGATCTCGTGGTGAAGAACTCGTTGAAGACACAGATTGAGTCCCATGTCACTGAAGATCTTATTTTCGCATGACTGAGATTCTCGACTACCCAAAGTCGTAGTCGCTGTCAAAGGCGCTGATGTACTCGTTGTTACCTGTCCGGTCGGGTACGTAACATGGCCCGTGTCCGCCACCGAAGAACACGGGCGCCTCAATGTCCAGTTCGCTCGGTCGCTCCAGCAGGTGCGGCATGTGATTCCGGAGTTCGCTCACGCGTGGTTCTCGGCGGGTCCGGAACGTGCCCTTGGGCGGCCGATGTGCGGTCAGCGGTGGGAGTGAGGCGTTAGACAGGTCATCAATGGTGACGATTCTGACGTCGAGCTGTTGGGCAAGACACCACGCCGGTGTGGTCACGCCCCAGGCGACGACCAAGACGGGCATTGCCCGAGCGAGCAGCGCTCGATGCGAGATAGATGCGACGGTCTCACGTCCGACCAGGGTCGTGTGCCAGTCTTTGCACTCGGCGACGATGAAGTCATCCGGATCGCCTTGGAGTTGCTCTCGCCGCCCGATCACGTCCGTTTCGAGCCCGAAGAGATACTCATTGCGAGCTGTGTGATAGCCCCACTCTTCGAGTGTTTCAGCGAACCTTTTCTCGAGCCACCGGCCGTTTGTTGGGTCGTGATCGACGTCGACCCGGTCGTCGGTGCCACCCAATGCGTCGATCTGTGCTTGGAGATCGTCTCTGAGGTTACTCATCTTGTGAGTCCTCCGAGCGGGCGGCGGCCGCCCGCACTGCAGTGTGTTCGAGCGCTGTCGCGATCGCTCGTGCTTCTGTGGGTGTGAGTTCCGCGTATGTCGTTCCCCAAGTGCCACCGAAGCTGAGCGTGATCAGCGACGCGTCGACCTCGTCTTGGCTCACCTGGATAGCCCCCTCGGTTTGTGTGACGGGACGATCGCGTGTGACGCGTGTTTCGAGATCGATCGCTGGTCGTGTCATTGTATCTCACCCCTGTCTTTCATCTGGAAATTCGGTTGTGTCGTCGGTACAGCTGTCGGCCAGTGTGGTGAGTCTCTCATTGAGTAGTCAGAGGGCTGGTTGGCGAACTGTCCGTCGCGGTGTTGTCGATCCGGTACTCGCAATCGCAGATTCTGGTGTATTAAGATCTGTAACATGTATTGGTGTTTTAGACGCTGTAACACATTCACAGGAAACGAGGTGTCTCGGATCCTGTGGCTGGCGGTCGCTGTGGAACGCGGACTGAGCGCACCGACGGGTCTATGAACGCGCTGTGGCCTCGGTGACCACATGATGTTGTTCACGACGATGTCCCCAGTAGCGTTCGTGTCTCGGAGGGCGAGCAGCGGCGTAGAGGGATACGTTGCTCCGACGTGTGCTGGCCACCACGAGATGGATGGGATCTGGGATGTCGCGTCATCGATTGTCCACCGTCGGCGTCCCTCAACCTGGACGGCTCGCACGCGCTCGAGAGCTTGAATGTCACTCACTCTGCGGTCGTAGCTGCTCGCGGAGATCCCTGCGCGGTCGATCAGGTCGGTGCGACCAAGTGGTCGATCAGCCTGCAGGAGTGTGGCGTACAGTTTCGTTGCTGTCGGCGTGAGATCGGGCCGGAAGCGTGTGGCCGGCAGGGTTGCTGCCGCTCGTTCAACTGTAGCAGGCGGTGGATGCTGTGACTCGCTCAGCGCTCGCAGGAGGCTCACCACGACGTCGTACGGACACGCCCGCCGTGTGGTGTCTGACGGGCCGAACGAGCGCAGACAGAGCCGCACGAGCCGCTGTCGCTCGTGCGGTGTCCACTGAACGTCGTGGATCATCGCGATCTCGTCGATCACCCGCCGAATGGCGGGGTATGTCGTCCCGTCGACGACGGGGATTTCCAGGGTGGGTGCCTGTTCGGTGCCGTCAGCGATCGCCTCCCGAACAGTAGTGAGTTCCTCCTGAAGCGCCGTGGTGATGGCGTCTTGGAGCGCAGTGGCCGTCGGACCAGCAACCACCCACGACATCGTGAGATCGAGTTGTATGTCGGGTTCGACCTGAGAAGGGAGGCGGCGACGAAGTTTTTCGGGTCGATCCTCAAACAGCATCCGGTAGCCTGAGTGAATCCCGTAGACGGACTGTTTGGGAACGGTCTTGGCGAGGAACTCACAGAGGTTCTGGAGTCGAGTGGTGTTTCGTGTGAGGGCGTCGGTATCCGGGATTCGGATGGTCGTCGTGAGATCGACGCCGACCGCGTGGTACAGGTGGGTCGCCGACGCGACGAGCCCGTGGAGATCCTCAAAGAGTTTGCGACGGGCAGCCGTGTCATCGCTAGCCGTGAGTTTGGCGAGACGGGCGAGCAGACGATCGCGAACGGTCGTGATCCGATCGCGCCACGCCTCGTAGGTTTCCTCGTCATCGCTGTACCATCCGACTTGGTGGCCGCGACGAAGGAGACGAGGAGCGTCGTAATCCGTGGCGGAGTCATGGATCGCTTCGAACTCGCGGCCGAACCGCGATGGCGTCAGGATCTTCGAGAGTGCGATGTCGCTGAGTAAGGCTCCCGCGAGACGTCCTAGGGTGGCTAAGGGTCCACCCCACTGGAGGACAACGAGCGTCTCGTCAGTCGTGTGGCTGAGGTACGCGACGCGGCCGTCCTCGAAGGCATGTGGATGATCGTCGACGAGCGTGACGCTGTCGTCGTGCGCTACAGTGGCGAACCGACGGTGAAGCTGGCTGGCAGAGACGTCTTCAGGTCCAGTGAGCCACTGGACGTACTCCGCAGCGGTCTCTGTCTCGCCAGTCGCTGCCAGACATCCATCGATCGACGGAGCTCCCGGTGGCCCCTCCCGGCGGGGAGACACTGTACTTGTAGATTCGTGAGGGGTCGCAGTAAGACACCCATCAAGGCGACGCTGGTCCGGGTGGATGAGCTCATTCTCGGCCGTGAGGAACCGCTCTGTGGCGGTCTCCCCAAGCGGAGTGAGCCGAACGGTGTTGTACTCCCCATTTCGACTGATAGTGACGAGGCCGCGGTCCGCTAGATCGAGTACATATCGGCTGACGGTTCCGGCTTCGATGTCCACCTCATGATCCTGCTCGAGGTCACGATACGTGCGTTCGCGAGCAGTCGTGAGGCTGCCGAGGAGCTGTCGCTTGCGGGGCGTACTCTCCAATCCTGCAAGCGCCGTCCATGCGGGGTGGTCGTCGTGGCGGGCTTCGGTGTGAGACCTCTCCCGGCTGGCAGTAAGATCGAGATGGACGCTGGTCCATCGTGGGTAGCGTTTGACCAGTTCTCGGCGCAGCCCCGGCGACGCGACGATCCGGACATCGAACGCATCTGCGAGCACGGCGATCGCGGCGAGCGCACGGACGCCAGTCCGGCGATCCCCGAGGCTGATCCACTCAGGGCCGTCAAGCAGGAGTGTGACGACACGGGGCTGCTCGTCGAGTTCACGGTGGAGTGCGACTGGGCCCTTCGCGAGTGCGCCAAGGCCGCCGTTGACGGGACCGCGCCCCGTCCCAACTGACTCGACGGTATCGATCAGGTCGGTCTGGCGCTGGTGGTGGTACGGACTGAGTGCGTCGACCGCTGTGTTCCCGTAGGTACGTGTAAGCGCCGTGATCGCGTGTGTGTATGCGACGGCCTCTGCGGCGTCATCACTCGGTGGCCGGTCAAGCGTAGGCCATGCAGGCAGCGTTCTCGAGAGGATCTCCACGCTTGCTCGCCACGGATCCTCGGCTGAAACGTGGTGGCGGACAGTCCGCTCGGTGTGCGACCGGAGATCGGCGAGCAACTCCGGCAGCCACTCGGTGAGCCGGGGAGAGATTCCTGCACAGACGATCCCCTCGGTGGAGACAGTGGTCTCGCGACTCACGAGATGAACCCCTCGCTTCCGGGTCGCAGGCTGGTGTCTCGTCACCAGCGATCACCGTGAAGTGTTCCCTTGGTGGGTGCCGATCACAGGGCTCACGGTGAGCCTCCGTCTGGGGAGCCACCAGCCGGGCGAGTGGGCCCGCGCACAGCAGTGAGGAGGGGTGTTGGCCCTTGGTGTGTCTGCGCTCCGGATGGCCGCTCAGTGGGGGCGTCTGGATGGACGTGTGGTTCACTTGTCGTCGTCGGACTGGTGACAACGATGGTTGGATCGAGCAGAACCGACGATGTCGATTGGGTTCGAGTGTTCGAACAGGTCCCAATGTGGCCACTGACAACGTGTTCGCGAACGCCGCGGGTGAAGACCGTCGGGTGTTCGTGGATATCGGCCCCACACATGATGTAGCCGATCTCGTACGTGTCTTCGCCCGCAGCTCGGTAGGCGTAGGCGGTGACGTCGTCTCCCTCGTGAAGCGGGTGGCCACAGACTTGACACGCTAGGTGCTTAGTGAGTGTGAGACGCGTGAGCCGGTGGCTATCGGCGATCAGCTCGTCGGTGGTGTCTTTCGACATCAGTTGCGGCCTCCCACGGTGGTGTCGTCACTACTCCCAGCTTGCCATGCTTGCCGCGCGGAGAGTGCTCGGCGAGCCGTCTCGGTGAGACGGTACTCATTGAGATACTGATCCCGTCTGTGTTCGGCGACGAGATCGTATTCAACGAGCTCAGTGAGAATGGTAGAGAGACGATGGGACTCAATCCCGTCTGTGTAGTAGTTGCTGAGTGCTCGCTTGAGTGGGAGACTCTCGCTGGGGCCCGTCTGTGAGAGCACCCAGAGTAGATCGCGATGGCAGGCTGAGAGATCAGCGACTGAGTCGACGGTGTCGTTGTGTGGGCTATTCATCGCGGCCCTCCATGACAGCTTCGTAGAAGTTTCTGAATGCGGTCGCGCAGGTACGACAGAGTGGACCCTCGAAGACAGCATCGTACCCGTCGGCTGCGTTTTCACAGAGGTGACAGCCGTGGTTATGATCGCTCGGTTCGCTAGTCGTCTCGCAGGGCTTAAGCCCTGCAGTTGCCAGCATTAGCATGGTTCTGTGTTCGGGCACAGAACCCGTCCCGGTCGGGTGCTGTCACACCGCGGCCGGGGGTTCTACACTTTCTCACGAGCCAAGGGTTCGTCGCTCGGGCTCTGTACCACCCTGTAGAACATGGTGTGTGTTAAAGATAACTGTGTTTTCCATACCAAACAAATTTATGAGAAATATACATTCGATGAAACAAAGTACGATAAACCAAATTGTGTTTGTATGAGAAAAAGTGCTAATTGGATGACTATCTGGGATGACCGGATTCTAGAAGCTATACGAGAAGAAGGATCTGGGTCCCCAACTCCACTTTCTGAGCATAGCTATATTCATGTTCAGAAATCACATATTTCTCAAAGATTAAAAAAATTGGCTGGATACGGTCTATTAGAGCACCTTGGTAACGGTGTCTATATCATAACATCTGATGGAGAACAATATCTTGATGAAAAGCTTGATGCTACTGAGCTGATGGCCCGTGACGAGGATAATAAATTGTAGTTAATCTCCACAAGCCAACGGTAGAGCCTAAAATACCATTTAGCTAATATGATTGGCTCAATAATTTTATCAGTTGAAGATAACTATATATCGACTCGTGGAGTCCATACCCATAATGGCCGATCGATCCTATCTATCCGATTTCGGTATTGGTCTCTCAGAGGAGGATATAGGCCCCTCTGAGGAAGATGTAGGCCACTCAGAGGAGAATCTATCTGAACGTGAATTACAGCTACAGGAGTTGTCACGGTGGCTTTCAGCCACAAGGGGTGTTAAGGTATTCTCCAGAAGTAAGAAAAACTACACACACGGAAAGTTTTCCGCCAAGTCGAAGTATCAGCCGGATCTGCTTGTGTGCGATAATTCAAATTCCTACTTAGTGAAGTTCACGCCTGGAGATAATGGGAGTCTGGTCTATGATACAATTCCTAGAATTATAGACTACTGGCGAGGGCTAGCCTCAGGCGACGATATCTATTTGTTAAATAACTCAAATATATCGATTGACGCTGTTTTAATCGCAACAAATTACTCAGAATTCGGTCATTTATTCCATAATCGCCAAAACAATGACCCACTCCGGACTGGCCGTTCAGAGGGTGCTCGCAGGGCTGCGTCGAAAGGGTACCTCCCTGAGATCGAGCACTCCTGTAGTGAGTCGATACTCAGAGTAGCCTGGCGACTGGCTAAGCGACACGAGTACGACACTGAAGTTGGAATCGGCGCCCTCTACTCATCTCGGTTGGACAGTAACCCCACAGTAGGGAATGATCCTGAACACTCCCAAGATGGCGCAGATTACACCCCAGCTGCGCTCTATTCTATTCCAGGGAAAACGAAATCACAACAGTGGGAATACCTTCCCTTCCATGTGAAAAACTCCAGCTAGGACACGAACTATCTTTCTACTATGAGAGAATCCAGGTGTTTACAGTAGTTGCCGAACCTAGCTGGGACTCTTGACGCTGCGCAACGTTGATTGAAAGATGGTCCAGACAGCTGAGGCGAAACAAGCTGTCGCGCTGCTTCGACACTGCTGTATCCGCACTTAGATTCGGTGTGAAACCGTGTGATGAGTACAGCCACACTGCTCATCGTGGAGCACTTGGGACGGCCAACATCTTGGTGATCAAAAAAAAGAAGATGATACAGTCAATGGCACCTATCGATATTTTGGAATAACTATCGACCATCCAACCACAGAAATTCCACACACAATCTCAGATATTATCGGTAAGGGTAGGGGGGGAGTCTATGAATAATGGATCGGGCTCAGAAGGTGTCCCCCTCACGGGAGAGCGAGTCCAGTAAACACGGAAGATACCACGGGAGAGACACCGTAGCTACAGACCACGGGAGAAGACCGAACCCGATCTCACGGGTCGGCCGTCCTGTCAACCACTAATCGCGTTGTCTACTACACAACCCGATTACACCTCATCGCGGATATGGTTCGCTCGAATCCTATATAAAACCCTTAGTTTTAAAGATAAGATTCGGGATATGAGGGTTTGGGGGAGTCTAGCGTGCGATATCGAGGTTTGGCGGGGTCTAGCGGGAGTTTCTGGCGACCCCCCCACCCCACCTTTTTGGCCGCTTCCATTATTCATAGACCCCCCCTCCCCCCATCCTATACCAACATCCGATTCCGGAACCGGGTACTGTCTAGGAGAATGGAGAAAAGGTAACTATATTGAAACAGTCGATACGCCAATACACCGCGAAGTTCAGGTCGAGATGATGCTCTTTTCACCAACAAAGTCGATCAACAGAGTTCGAACACAGATCAACGCTGGTGACCACAACTACAAGATGATCCACTTGCGAACCACGATCAAGCGGCATGGAACAGTACTTTCACTCCGCTCACCCGAACTATAAGTCACAGAGTACGTAATCCGAGATGAGGGAGCAAAACTGGACTAGTCTTTACGACTGGACCACTCCCAAACAGTGTCACACGCTCCCTCCCCCCTAAAATCAGCCACCAAGATCGTGAGAATGACTCCTAATCCAGAGACGGTCCGTGGCACCTGCTCGTTCTGTGGCGAGACGGTCACCGGCCGGCACGCGATCATCCAGTATGAGACCGCTGGCGATGAACCGGGTGTGTGGGCCGAATGTCCCGGCTGTGGCGAAATCGTCGATCCCATGGATGCTCAGTAAAGAATTCATCCAGCAGATCGTCAGGCCCAAGCCCCCGTCGACAACACACCACGAATGCCGCTACTGTGGATACAGCGTGGAGAAGGGTGTCGATGAATGCCCACAGTGTGGATCTCACGAGATTGCGGTCTACGATCTTGAGTGATCGCTGAGTCGCTCACTACTGGCGTAGAAGATCTCATACCTTATGTATCATACGAGCGCTAAAGTGGCTCCAATTGTTACATAAGGTATGAAGCAGCCGTCGGCGCCGACCTCGCTCCCGAAGTATCTCACAGAGGGACTCCCAAAACAGGATACGGAAACACTCCTAGAGATACAGAGCTACGTTGAGGCACTCGTCAAGTACCGCGAACAGTCGGTTGACACCGATGACCTTCCCGAGACTGCCGAGCCCGTCGACGAACCTGATAGTTCAGGCACCGGGACCGTCGTCAAAGAGAAAGTCACCTGTGGCGACGACAGTTGCAAGTGCGCCAGCGGGAATCCGGCGGATATGCACGGCCCGTATCTCTATCGCTACTATCGTGAGAACGGGACGATGAAATCGGAGTACATCGGCAAGCCGGGAAGTGAGTAGGGGATGGATCGAGACGGTCAGTATCTCGACGACGCCGGCCAACAGTCGGTCACCAGTAAACCGACGTTACAGAGCTTTTGAGTCGTGTTCGACGATGCTGGCAAACGCGACGTTCTCTTGGACTTGCTCGATCTCGACGGTCGGCTCGTCACCTGGTTGTCCGCCAGGAACGATCACGACGTACCCCCGCTCAACCTTCGCGATGCCATCGCCTTGATCACCGGTCGTCTCGATCGTCACGTCGCGTACCTCTCCCTCATCCACAGGGGGGCCCTGTGACATCGGAGCTGCTTCCTGTGCAGTCGAGTGGTGTTGGTCTTGCTGGGTCTTCTGTTCTGTCGGAGATTCCGACGCAAGAATGGCGATACGATAGGTTTCGTCGGCAGCGAGCGCGTCATGCTCGATTTCACTCGCCGGAATATCCACGACATATGACCCATCACGTTCTTCGATTTGAGCACTGAACAGAGAGCGAAGCGAATCAGATATTTCAGTCATCGAGTATCAGTAGTATAGGCTATCTAAAGTACGTAAATCCCGTGTGTTGATCGCGGCTACGGCTTCCTCAGTAGTCAGGGTGCGGGGAAACTCGTAGTGCTCGATATTGGCATCCTTCTTGATTCTGTCGCCGATTGTCTGGATAACGTACAAAGTGAGCGTGTATGTGATTGTGTATCTAGTGACCCGTGAACCGCATGTCGGCCTACTGCTGGTGGATGATTAACCTCTGCACACACCGTGGCGAGAGGAAAAGTGAATCGACAGCAATCTTGTCGTCTCTACCTCCCCCTCCCCTCATTCCGAGTGTAAGTCGACCGGACTGTGGGTGTCTCGATAGTGTTGAATACAATGCCGTAGCGGCTACTATCTGGCTGTAGCGGTTGTGAACGTAGCGTTTATGTTGATTGGAGTCGCCGAAAGCCGTCTCGGCTCACCAGTGTATTGAAAGTGCGTCACGATAACAAACAATATATACTGACATAAAGTTACGGGGTCGATATGCAGTTTGAGAAGCGGGTACAGTAACGGCGCCGAGGATACACTCGGAACGAGGGGTGGGTGGGAGACAATCGGGTCAGACAATTGGTGTTGAAACCCACAAGATACACTCGGAATGAGGGGGCCTCCAACCACCCTGTTAGATACAGTTGGAACAAGGGGGGTGTAACCCCGTTCCAACTGTAACTTCTCCCATCATATACCCTCCAAGAACGAGTTTCTCAACAAGATACAGTCGGAACGAGGTAGATATATGTCGATGGCCCTAATAGCCTCATTTATGTCTGATGACGAGCGTGGTAATCCCGCTGATGGCGGGCGGGAGCCGACGGGTGGGGATCCGCTGTTCACCGAAGCCGGCGTGCTCAACCGAACGGAACTGATCCGACGCCCCGAACTGCTCGAAATCTCGACGGTCCCAGGAAGCGACCGGATTGCTGGCCGCACCGAACAGATCCAGTACGTGGCAAGTAATATCGGGCCGTTGGTGACAAACTCGGAACCAACCTCAGTGATGATCTACGGGAAAACCGGCACGGGCAAATCCCTCGTGAGCAAACACACGTCTCGGCGTGTCGTCCGTGAGTCGGGATCTCGAGGAACTGACGTGGAAATGGTGTATGTTGACTGCGCGCAGCACAACACGGAGGCGCAGGCGACATCGAAAATCGCTCGCGAATTGAATGAGCTTGCTGGTGAGCCCGAATCGATCCCAATCACCGGGCTTGGACCGTCCCACTACTACTCGTACATCTGGTCGTTGCTCGAAGGCCACTACGACGGTGGGATCGTCATCCTCGACGAGATTGACCAACTCCAACCGATCGAGGACGCCAACACACTCCTGATGCAGTTATCCCGGGCTGGGGAAAGCGAGAAGACAGAGACCTACATCGGCGTCATCGGCATCTCAAACAAGGTCGAGTGGGGCGACGAATTAAACTCGCGTGTCCTATCGTCACTCGGCAACGAGGAAACGGTATTCCCACCGTACGATGCCGATCAACTCCAGAACATCCTCTCCGCCCGCGAAGACGCGTTTCACGATGGTGTTCTCGCCCCGGAGATTATTCCGCGAACAGCCGCGCTCGCGGCGCGCGAACACGGTGACGCCCGCAAGGCTGTCCGCATCTTGAAGAATGCGGGAAAGCTCGCCGAACAGGAAGGTGCCGAGCAGGTGCAGGAACACCACGTCAACGAGGCTCAGAAGAAAGCCGAGGTCGATCGGCTCCGAGAACTCCTCGCGACCGACACACCCCACGCTCGGTATGTGCTTTTGGCACTCGCGGAGTTGACGCAGAACACTGACGAAACGGAGTTTCGGACCACCCGTATCTACGACGCTTACGTCGAGGTGTGCGAGCAAGAGGCCGCCGACCACCTCAAGATCGACCGTGTTCGCGACCTCCTCCGAGAACACGCTTTTAACGACACCGTCGAATCGACGCTGGAAAGTGGCGGCCGGGCCGGCGGGACCTACAAACAACACCGGCTCCTGAAAGATCCGGCCGTTGTCAAGGAATCAGTCATGCGCGAGATGTAACCCGAACACGACCCGCCAGATTGTGACGGCTGCGTCCATGTTGATGCTGGATCCGCGACGATCAAGTCGGCCGACGATACTGTCGAGCATCTCCGCGATGGCAGGTTCGACCCCGGCGCGCTCGCAGGTGACCGCAATACGTGACTCTGGTTCGGTGTTGTCGACGAGGCGTGGCACGAGCTCGGGATGGCAACGACTGTTGCTGACATTGATGGCCTGTGAGCAACTATACAGCTCGGCACTCCGATGAGTACTGATAACTTCAGTATCCATTACTCCGAGCAATACCGGGCCGGGAACTCGTGGGAGTGCCGCTGGGACCGCCATCCCAATGACCACAACTCACACGAACACTTCCATCCGTCCCCAGATGTACCGACGCCAGGCGAGAACGAATACTATCCAAATGAGTGGCGTGACGTACTCGCCACCGTACTCACTCATCTCGAACCACACCAAAGAACGACAGGAGATCCTCAGCGACGGCATTGTGATCCACGATACAGAAAAATTCGAAATAGTTCGAAAGATGGTGTTCCACGGTGAGTTCGATGCGTAGAGCGTTTGTAAACTAAACTGCCGTAACCAATTTAAGTGTTCAGACAATATAGTTTACAAAGATGCTCTCGGGCACGGCTCTCGAAATACTTGATGTCCTGTGTTTTCAGCGGGACGCGACTGCGAAGGAGCTCGCAGCAGAAACCGGGCACAGCCGGAAGCAGATCTACCGCGTCATTGACGACTTACTCGAAGGAAACTTGGTAGACGAGTCTCGGCAGCATCATAATCAACGCGTCGTGCGTGCAACTGATGACGCCGTAGTCGAAGCGTATCGCCAGCTCACATCGAAACTCAGCCACGTAGACTGGTCAGAACTCCTCTCACCAGCAACGATTCGTGTCTGCTGGTACCTTGATGAACCCCGCCGTATTACGGCAATCGCTGACCGGCTCGGAATCACGCGACAAGCCGTTCACAAAGCCTTGGGACCACTCAAGAACCGAGCGATGTTAGCACCATCCGGGCCAGAATACGCCCTCACCGACGATCTTCAGCCGTTACGTGACTTCGCTCAGGCGGTCGTCACACATGAACACCGAACCCGGGTTCGAACACTCGCTCCAAGTGCCACGATAGAGTGGTGCGACCCAACCCGCGCACTCGTCCGGGTACAAACCGCAGACGACACTGACGCACTCCAGCGCGCTCCCGAGTGGGACATGACCGGGTTAGCAGCATTCCACACGTATGACCTGCAATTCTTCCTTGCAGGGGAGCCGGCATTCTGGTACGCGCCAGATGACCAACTCACTCCTGCAGATGTCGTCTGTCACACACTCGTTCTTGAGGCGGGGTCACGGCGAGTGAGTTACGCGATGCTTCTCATCGAACAGGAACAGATCAGCGAAGCCGAGTTGATCGAGACCTCGATATGGTACGGCATCAAGGAGGAAATTGAACGAATGTACCGGTTCATCGAAGGGGACTTCGACGCCACAGACGATGGGGGACCAAGTATTCCGAACAGTCGGGAATACGCCGCGTTGAAAGACCAATACGGGATTGCCTAACATGACCGTATTTACCGGCGGCGAAGCGATCACGGAGTTTCTCGCTGAGTTTGACGGCTGGCTCTCAGAACCAGTGGACGTGTACCTGTTGGGTGGGTCTGCGATGACGGTCCACGGACTCAAAGACCAGACTGAAGACATCGACCTTGCGCTCGCCGTCAGTACCGAATTCGAGCACGTTCATCAGACGCTTCAACAGCACGGCTTCGAGGTGATTGACGAACCAACCGAATCATTCGACAGAGTCGGGAAAACAATCGAACTACGTCACCCGGATCGAGGCCTCCGGGTTGACCTGTTCGAACGGCAAGTCGTCGGAAAGGTGTGGATCACGACACGAATGCGTGACCGAGCAGATGAGTTCTGGACCGGTGAGCACGTGACCGCGTACGTACTTGCTGACGAAGACATGTTCTTGCTGAAAGCAGTGTCCGGTGGTGACTTGGGAAGTGGAAGACGGCGAGATATCGAGGACATGCGAATGTACGCGCAACGCGGCCTGACGTACGAAGCAATCATCGAAGAGATAGAGGAACAACGCCCGTTCAACACGAGTTCGACAGAGGCACGCCACATCCGCGACCGATCCCACCCGTTGTTCGCTATCGAAACCGCAGTCCAGTCGCTCTCTGGTCTCCCGACATCATTCACAACGCGTATCAGTTCGCTCGCAACCGAATTTGAGACTGAGTACTTCGTACTGGGAGCGATTGACGACGGCCTACACGATGACGCGTCTATTCAAGAGTCTGTGCTCTCGAACGTGCGGGCGCTTTCAGATGATGATCAGCAAGCTGTCTTAGAGGCAATTGAACGGCTCATCGAGAAACAAATCCTTGAACGAGGCAGTGACAGTGACTCTCCCCGTCTGAACCATCTGTAGTTCACCTGTAGTGACCGATTCTTGATCTGAGTGTGGGAATACTTCTATGACACCCTATACTGTGCTATGGAAATTCGTAGCCGCAGTTCGGACAGAAGGTTTCGTCACCATCCAGCAGAGAGAGGCACTCAACGCAGAGACGGTTGCTTGGATCGGTGGCGATATCCTCCAGAAAGTCCATCGCGGTCAGTGACGCAGCCCCTGGCCGATAGCCGTTAGCGTAGCCTGGCAGTGTCGAGGCCCACTGGACAGTCCCCTCCTCATCGACGACCGCAACGTTCCCAGCGATATTGAGTTTCCCGTAGCGTTTGAATGCCTCTGACGGAGTCTGGTCGATAGTTTGGTTGAGAGCACGGTTCCGTTTGAGGTCACGCTCGTAGACATCCTCGGGTGTCGGGGATCGTATTTCGCCTGGGAAGTCCGTGATCGGACCGTGCTGCTCGTTGATCCGGTCGATCTCGACAGCGATGTCGTGCGTATCATGTAGCGTTCGAAAGAGCCGCAGCGTATGGTCGTGCCATTCTCGGACGTCCGCATCAGCGTAGTAGCGGAGAATCATGTGTCCTACTCAGTGTTTTCTGCGGCGGCGATGCGATCCGGGAGACTTTGCGCGAGCCACTCGTTGGCGAGTTCGCTCGCATGATCGACCATCTCTTGATGACTCATTCCCTCGGTTTCGAAGGATTTGTAGACGTGCCATTGCTCCGCACTAGGATCAAAGACGATCACGTGCGTCTTCGCTTCCATATCCAGCAGGAACGCTTCGATCGTGCCGGGAGATGATCCCGGAAAACCCATAGCTCCGCGAATTTTTGGATTGTCGCTTTCGCCAATCTGCTTCACGATGTCGTCGGTAATGGGTTGGCTCGGAAGCGACGAGAGAAACGAAGGTGAGGTTTCTGAACCGTCGGTCATATGCGACGATTCGTGGAGAAATACCTTGAATCCGTGGACTCAATCGTATCTTCCTGTTGTGTCTCATCTCCGTCGCCGTAATCAAGAAGTGACTATCACCCTCCGATGACGAATCGATAGATAATCTCTGTGAGCAACCTCAGACATTTAGCAGCCGACTGTCTCAGTACGAATATGTCGTTTCGGGTCAGCTGGCACAATCTTCTCGAGCGGTTAGATGAGCTCCCGGAGGGAGCCACACTCCGAACACCACTCTCGAACGACCGGTTTCGGATCACTGGCGTGCAGGAGCACCGTGTCATCATCAAGTTCGTGGATAGCGGTGAATCTCGGCCTCTCCAGCAAGACCAGTTCGAGACACTGTACCGACGGGTCACTGATTCTGACGAGGGGTTCGAACTCGACAGACTGCCACCAGATGCCGACCTATACCCGACGGTATTGAGTCTCCATCCACGATTCGAGGTGAACGACGACCGAGGTGTGATCATCGAGACCGAAGAGCCAACCACCTCGCTGTTACTCGACGAGGGTGTCTCTCCTGACCCAGATCCTGACGAGCGAACGGAGCCAGATCTCGACGTCTACGCGGATACACTCTTGCTCGTCGACGCGCTGGAACGCCACGAGGTTACAACGCTCGAAGATGTGGAGACAGGGGTACTCATCGACCTGTATACTCTGCTCTCGGATGTCCAACGGGATGCCGACGACCTCCGCAGGGAGATCGCTGACACGCTCTTAGACCGGCTTCATCACGATCGGCCCGTTTCGGGATCGTACGGCTCGGTCCAGCGGACTGCTCGGACGAATCGCTCGCTCAAAGACGACGATGAAGTGCTGGACACGCTCGAAGCAGCCGGAATCGACCGTAGCCGGGTAGTGAGCGTTGATCGTGGGAAGGTTGATGATGCTCTTGAGGTGACTGACGTCGCCGAAAGCGACGTCTACGAGACTGAAGAAACCGAGTACGTTCGGAAAGCCGAGGTGGACGAAGATCGCAAGGAGACACGGCTCCAAGGGCTGAAAGACCAACTTGCAGCGAGCGATGCTGACGACGCCGACCAACTTCGCGACGAAGTTGAAGAGCTCGAATCGCGGATCGAAGAGTTGACCGAATTCAAGTCGGGACACTCGTATCACACGCGCTCGAGTGCCGACCGGTGAGTCGGTCCGGCGATGTGACGAGGAGGCGAGACACGCCACGGTCGATACCAGCTCTGAGATGGGTGTTCCTGAGCTACCGAGCAGCGTGGTAGCCTACTCGGAGACAAGTTTTCTCACGCACGGATCGTTTATCAGTGTGATGTAATAACTGAAGCTATGGGTGGCTCAGATTCACCAACTGTCTCAGTCTCTCTTTCTGGTCCCACGGATATCCCAGCAGTCCTGAATCGAGCTGGCATCGATCACGTTAGTGTTCATGATCGCCGCATCCTTGCGATCTATCAGACGGCGATTTTTAATGTGACAACGGAGCCGGATTCGGTCTCGGCTGCCCACTCACTCGAGATTGAATGCTGGGAAGATCCGATCCCCTCTCGTGCTGATGGAAAATCGTCACAAGAGATTCTTCAGGACTTTACGAACGTGTTCGACTGAGGGTAGTGTGGACACTGTTCTGTGA